>JAQBPL010000351.1 GCA_028287545.1 Vulcanimicrobiota bacterium
CTCGATGCCGCCGCGACGCCGCCGGCGATCACGATGCGCGCGCAGGGCTTCGAGCGCCGCCGGCCGCGCTTCGCGCCGCGTGCGGCGCTCGCGGGCCTGGGATGTTTTGCGCTCGCGTGGGCGTGCACGCGCTTCCCGGCGATCGACGGCGTCCCGCTGTTCGGCTACGCGGCCGGGCTGCTGATCATCATCGGCGGGTCGCTGTGCGCGCCGCTCGCCGTCGGTGTGCTGGCCGGCGCGGGCACGTCGCTCGCCGCGCGGCGTCCGACGCTCGGGTTGGCGGCGGCGAATCTGGGCGCCGCGCCGGTGCGGACGGCAGTAGCGGTCGCGTCGCTGATGATCGCGATCGGCATGATGGTCGCCGTCGCCGTGCTGGTGATCTCGTTCCGCACGACGATCGTGGCGTGGGCGGACGAGACGCTCAAGGCCGACCTCTTCGTGCGCCCGCTGGGCCTGGGCGATGCGTCGACCGCCGCACGGTTCTCTCCGCACGCCGCGGAACGGATCGCGAGGGTTCCCGGCGTCGGGTCGGTCGAGACGCTGCGGGCCGTCGACGTTCCGTTTCGCGGCCGGCTGACGACGCTCGCCGCGACGGATCTGGGACGCCTTGCCGCGCGCGGCTCCCTGCGTCTGCTCGACGGCGCCGATGCGCGCACGCTCGCCCGCGTGCTGCCGGGCTCGGCGCGCGTGCTCGTCTCCGAGCCGTTCGCCACGAAGTTCGGCGTCGCCGCGGGCGACGCGAACGTGCAGCCGACGCCGTCGGGGCCCACCACGTTCACGGTCGCCGCGGTCTACAACGACTACTCCTCGGACGCCGGCGTGGCGCTCGTCGACGATCGAACCTTCCGGCGCCTGTTTCGCGACGACTCGATCAACTCGATCGCCATCTACGCCGCGCCGGGTACCGATCTGAACCGGCTGCGCTCCCGCGTCGTCCGCGCGGCCGCGCCGCTGAAGGTCGACGTCGAGAGCAACCGCGAGCTGCGCGCGCTGGTCGTGCAGATCTTCGACCGGACCTTTGCGATCACGTACGCGCTCGACGTCATCGCGATCACGATCGCGGTGCTGGGCGTCGTGTCGACGCTCTTCGCGCTGGTCCTGGAACGGCGGCTGGAATTCGGGCTCTTGCGGTATCTCGGCGTCACCACCGCCGGCGTGCGCGCGACCGTGCTCACCGAGGCGGCGGGGATCGGACTGCTCGGCGCGGCGCTCGGGATCGCCGTCGGCATGCTGCTCGCGCTGCTCTTGATCTTCGTCATCAACCGGCAGGCCTTCGGGTGGCTGATCGAATTGCACGTCCCCTGGGCGTTTTTGGGCGAGACCGTCCTGCTGGTGGTCGCGGCCGCAATTCTGGCGGGGATCTTTCCGGCCCGCGTCGCGGCGCGAATCCGCACCGCCGACGCCGTGCGCACCGAGTGAAGCGCGCGCTCGCGCTGTTCGCCGCCGCGCTCGTCTTCTCGTTCGCGCCGGGGGCAAGCGCGCAGCCGCCGCGCACCACCGCCGCCGGCTTTCTGAACGCGCGGACCCCGTGGCAGTTCTCGTTTCCGCGCGATCACGCGGCGCATCCCGCCTTCGCGAGCGAGTGGTGGTACTACACCGGGCACCTGCGAACCGCGGACGGACGCCGATTCGGCTACGAGCTGACGTTTTTCCGCTACGGTCTGCGGCCCGGCGATCCGCCGCTGCCGCCGGGAGCGTCGCGCTGGCGCGGAAACCAAGTCTACCCCGCGCACCTCGCGCTCACCGACGAGCGCGGCGCGCGGTTCGTCTACGACGAGCGGTTCGCGCGCGAAGCGCTCGGGATGGGGCGGGCGTCGGCGCGCATGCTCGACGTCGCGGCCGGTGATTGGCACCTCCACGGGAGTTCGCCGTTCCGCCTGCACGCAGCGACCGAACGCGTCACGCTGGATCTGGCGCAGACGGCGGAGAAGCCGCCGGCCGTGCACGGCCACGACGGGATGTCGCTCAAGGCGGCGTGCTCGACGTGCGCGTCGCACTACTACTCGATGACCCGCCTCCGCACGACCGGCACGCTCGTCTACGGCGGTGAGCGCATGCGCGTCGAGGGCCTCTCGTGGATGGATCACGAGTTCGGGTCGGACGAGTTGCAGCGCGATCAGTCCGGTTGGGATTGGTTTTCGCTGCAGCTCGACGACCGGCGCGAGATCATGGATTATCGCTTGCGACAGAGGGACGGAGGCCTGACGCCCGAGTCGAGCGGTTCGCTGATCGATGCGCGCGGCGCGGTGCGCTACCTCCCGCGCGACGCCGTCGTCGTCGAAGCGACGGGTTCGTGGAAGAGCCCGCACACCGGCGGCGTGTATCCGAGCGGCTGGCGGATGCGCGTTCCGTCGGCGGGCGTTGACGTGACGCTCGTTCCGACGGTCCTGGACCAAGAACTGGCGAACACCACAGGCGGCGTGTCGTACTGGGAGGGTGCCGTCGACGTGACCGACACGGCGACGGGGCGGCATCGCGGCGTCGGATACGTTGAGCTCACCGGCTACGCCGGAGCGGTCTCGCTGTAGTGAACTTGCGCGACGTCAACAACGCGGCGTTCCTGCACCGCGAGCGGGTGCGGTTTCGAGCCGGCACGAGCGCGCTGCTCGGGATCGCGCTCGACCCCGCGTCCGGTGACGGCGTCGCGATCGACGTCGCGGACGTTCCGGAATTGCGGGCCATCGCGATGTCGCCGAACGGCTCCGCCACGATCGGTGCGTTCGTCGCGCTCGAAGAACTCACCGCGGCGCTCCCGATGCTCGCCCCGCCCGATGCGGCGGCCGCGAACGTGCGCCTGCGGCTGGCCCTCCACGGTGCTCGCGTGACCGTATACGGGCTCGGCCGCACGCGAACGGCGGCGATCGAGCAGTTGGCAATCGCAGCGCACGAACTGCCGGCGACGATCGACGTCCCCGCGATTCGGGAGGGGCTGGGGATCGCCGAGCGCCGGCGCGCGACCAACGACGGCAGCGCGTCGTTTGCGCTCGGCATCACGGCGGCACTGCGCGTCTCGGCGCTCGGGCGTTTCGAGCAGGTCCGGATTTTCGTCGACGTCGACGGCGAGGTGTGCCGCGCGACCGCCGCGGAGGCGAGGCTCGACGGCGCGCGCTGCGACCGCGATCTGATTCCCGACGCTGCCCGCCTCGCCGCCGGGTCGATCAAAGCCGACGACGCTCGTTCGAGCGCGATTGCGCGAGCGATCCAGCCGCTCGTCCTCGCAGCCTTGCGCGACGCCTTCGAAACCGCGCGGCCGAAGGCTCCCAGGAACACACGTTCGTCGTACCCCACGACGTGACTCGCGACACACCATCTTACCAACGACGTACGAAACCTCAATCGAGCGCGCGAACGAGACGATGGTGAATCATCCGGATTCCCGTGAGGTAACCCATGAGTCGCCCGGACGTCGCTATGTCCACGCGTCCTGCCTACGCTCCACACGGAGTGCAGCGCAGCCGGGTAGCGGCGTGGTTCGAGGCGAGCGCCGACGCGCCGGCGCGGATCGTCTGCGGCCCGATCGGCTCGGGGAAGACCTTTGCGGTCCGCCAGATGATCCACGACGCCGGCGACCGGGCTGCGTACGTGCGGATCCCTGCCGGTGCCGATGCGGCGCAACTCTCAGCGGCGATGGAATGCCACGCCGCGGCCGAGGTGCTGGTCCTCGACGACGTGGATCTCGCGAATGCTGCGGCCTACTCCTCGCTGGTCGAGGCGATCGAGTTCGGGGAGATCGCGCGCAAGCTCGTCCTCGTCGGCCGCTCGCGCCGGCGCTTGCGGGCCGAAACCCTGCTCGCGCGTGGTTTCGGTCGCGTGTGCGACCTCGCCGCCCTGCGCTTCGAAGCCGATGAGATCGAACGGCTCGCCGCGTCGCACGGCGTCGAGTACGATAGCGAAGACGTCGCGCAGGTGCTGCACGATACCGACGGCTGGCCGCTCGCGGTGGCCTGGCTCGTGCGCGACGCGGCCGAAAACCGGCGCTCGCTGCGCGATGCGTTCGTACACTGGCGCGAACGCAACGGACACCTGCTGCTCGAGTTCGTCGAGCGCGAAGGCGCGGAGGACGCCGACGCGCTGCGCGAATTTCGCCGAGCGCTGGCCGGCGGCTGGGACGACGCGCAGCACGAGGCGGAACGCCTCGAACAACTCGGTCTGCCGTTCGTTCGCGCGCGCAGCGGCCTGCGTCCGTATCGCATCCTGTCGCGCCTCGCCGCGAGCGCGACGAGCGGCGCTGCAAACATCGAGCAGCCGACCACGCCCGTCCCGCAGCTGATGACGCTCAACGCGTTCGGCCGCTTCCGGTGCGAGATCGGAGGACGTCCCGTGACGTTCTCACGCCGGCGGGATCAGCAGGTGTTCACCTACGTCGCGCTCACACCGGACCGGCGTGCGACCCGCGAGCATCTGCTCGAGGCGTTCTGGCCCGGGCTCAGCCACGCCGTCGCGTCGCAAGGGCTGCGCACGACGCTGAGCCACATTCGGCGCGCGATCGCGCAGGCCGCGCCGGGGACGGATCCGGAGCGCTATTTCCGCACGGCGGGTGAAGTGCGCGTCGACGCGCGGACGGTCGCCGTCGACGTCCATCGCTTCGTCGATCATCTCGAACAAGGCCGTTTAGACGACGCGCGCGGAGCGATCGACGGCGCGAAGCACCACTATCGCATCGCGCGCCGTATCTATGCCGATCGCCTGCTCGTCGCCGAAGCGCCGGAGCCCTGCCTCGAGCGGCGGGCCGAACAGCTCGAGGCGCTCTACGTCGAGGTGCTCACGCGGATCACCGAGCTGCACGCCGCGACCGGCGACTTCGACGTCGCCCGCGAGGCGGCGCGCACCCTGATGGCGTGCAATACCGAGGAAGCGATCCGGCGCGCGCTGCGCGGCATCATCGCGGCCGACCCGGCGGCGACGGCATGACCGCGATCGTCCCGTATCAACGCCGCGAGGTGAAGCGCGGCGCGGTCAACGTCGTCCAATTTGCAACCGAAGACGTCGCCGCCGACGTGCGGATCGATCGCGTCGACCGCCGCAACCGCTCGAGCTGGTATGCGGTGCGGCTCGCTTCGACCGATTCGGACGTGACGGGCCGGCTGCTCGGCGTGCTGCGCGGCGGCGAGATCGTCGATCTCGGCGGTCTCGCCGTTGCGTCGGGTTCGATCGGCAGCGCGCGCTTCGCGGTGACGACGCCGCGAACAACGGCCTTCGAATCGATGTTCTTGGAAATCCGCTCCGAGCACGTGCTGCTGCGCGTCGAAGCGCCCAAACCGCCGCCGCGGCTCGGCCTCGCGACGCTCAAGAACGGCGTGATCTTCATCGCGTTCGGCGCGGCCGTCGCGGTCTGCGGCGAGCTCGTCGCGCTGGCGTTGCCGCGCGCCCCGCTCTTGAGCGCGCCGTCGTCGGCGATCGCGGGTGCGCGCGTGCGGCTGCCGTACGCGACCCGTGGTTACGGAACGGTCGAGTATACCGCCGCGACCGAGGACGGGACCGTCGTCGCCGGCGGCCCGCTCGACGCAGCGAGCGGGGAAATCGGCTTCGCCGTTCCCGCGGGGGCCGCGTCGCATCGTGTCTTCGTCGCGCTGTCCTTGCGCGGCCCGCTCGGCGCCGCGTCGCGCAGCGCGTCGTTTGCGGTCGTTGCGCCTGAACCGGAGGCGAGCCGCACCGGGGTCGCACGGGTCCTCTCGTTCGCAGCGCGGCGCGACGCGACGATCGGCGGGGAGACGGTGCTGGCATCGTATCTCGTCCTCGGGGACGCCGGCACTGTCGCCTTGCTGGACGCCGCGGGCAAGGTCGTCGCGTCAGCGCCCTTCACGCATCGCGGCACGACCCGCATCGCCGTTCCGCCCGCGCAGCGCTTAACGTCGCTCGTCGCGCAGCTCACCGTGCGTCGCGGTACGACCGACGCGACCGCGAGCGTCGCCGTCGCGCCGAACGCCGTGCCGTATCCGCCCGGCACCGATAAGGCTCCGGGTGCCACGGTCGCAGCGGCCGAGCAGGACGTGCCCGAAGCCGTGACGCCGCTCGATTCAGTTTCGGGGAAACGCGGCGGCATCATCGCCGTCCAGGGACGCGCCGTCGCGGGACACCCGCTCGACTTGCGCGTGATGCCCAACGCCGCTCCGATGCACGTCGAACTCCAAGATGATGCCGGTGAGACGCTCGCCGAGAACGCGATCGAGCCGGGAGCGACTCGCGCCGCGCTGCCGCTTCCCGCGGCGACGGAGCGGACGAAGTATTTCCTCGTGCTGCACTACTCGCACAACGGCGGTGAAGAAACCGTCGTGCGCACCGTCATCGCCTCGCCCGCGCGTTAGCGCTAAGGCTCCGAACCGCTAGCAGGCTGCTGCTAGACCAGTTCGAGGCGGTCGCCTGGCAGCAGGTCGATGTCTTGGAGCGCGCCGCTGCCGAGCTCGACGACCGCTTTCGCGCCGCGGCAGCTCAACACCAGCCGGTTCGGCTGCACGTTCGAGACGACGCGGAGCACACGGCTCTCGCCGTCGACGAAGATGACGTCGATCGCGACCCGCATCCCGAGGGTGTGAACGGCGCTGCACGACGTGATCCAGACGCCCTCGTCGGGCCGGATCGTCGTGCGCGCGAGCAGGCCGACCGCGCGGTGGAGGAAGGAGGAGAGCCGGTCGATGCGGGTGGCCAAAATGCCGCCCGTGGTGGTATTGCGCAAAAGCGGCACTAAAAGATCCTGACGGCGGCTAGGGTTACGACGATCGATGCTGCGAGGTAGGGACCGAAAGCGATCGGGCGGCGCGCGCCGCCGGTTCTGCGCGCGATGACGTACGCGGCGATGGCGGCTAGGGTGAAGGCGAGCGTCGCATCGCGCGCGCCGAGCAGTGAGCCGCCCAGCGCGGCGAGCTTGGCGTCGCCCCAACCCATGCCGCGACCGCGCGAGAAGATTGCGGCCGCGGCGAACGGCGCGAACACGAAGGCTGCGCCGAGCGCCGGCGTGACGTCGTGCGCGACCAATCCGAGGCCGACGACGAGCGCGAGCGGCCCCAGCGTGAAGACGTCGGGCAGCACGCCGCAAGCGAGGTCCGCGGCGGTGCAGCCGGCCAGTGCGAGCGTGACGACGACGAGCACCGCGAGCTGCGCGGGCGTCGCGCCGTGCACGGCGAGCGCCGCACCGATACAGCAGCCGGCGAGCGCAAACGGCCACCGGCGGAAGGCGACCGGCTGCGGACCGTCCTCGAACGGCGTACGGCCCGCGCACAGCACCTCGGCGACGAGCGTGCCGATCCAGCCCGCTGCGGCAAACAGCGCCGCGGCGAGCGCGATGGTGAGGATTGCGATCACCGGGTCATGACCAGGCGCGCGATGACGGGACCGAAGATCATCAGATAGAGCGAGGGGATCATGAACAGCGCCATCGGCAGAATCATCTTGATGGGGAGCTGCGCGGCACGTTCCTCCGCGCGCATCCAGCGCCGGTCGCGCACTTCCTTCGCCAGCTCTTGCAGCACTTCGCTCAAGTTCGCGCCGAGGCGCTCGGCCTGCACGATCGCGGTGACCATCGTCGAGGTCGAATCCTCGTTCACGCGTTCGGCGAGCGCGTTGAACGCGTCGGCGCGCGGCCGGCCCAGGCGGATCTCGGAGAGCATCGAGGTGAGCTCTTCCTTGAGCGCGCCGCGTACCGCGTCCACCGCCTGCACGAGCGCCGCGTTGAGCGCGAGACCGGCTTGCACCGTTGTCGCCAGCAGGTCGAGAAAATCGGGCAGCTCGCGCTGAATCTCTTCCTTGCGCGCTTTGAGCGCGCGCGCGAGCATGATACTGGGTATGCGCCAACCGACGAGCGCCGTGAAGACGCCGGTCACGATCCCGAGCGTGTTGCTCTGGAACGCGAGCACGATCGAGAGCCCGGCGACGACGCCGATCCCGAGCGCGCCGATCCCGCGCAGCGTCATCGCGAGCGGCGTGACGCCGTACCAGCCGGCTTCGATTAGCCGGTGCTGCAGCCGCGAATGGCGCTCCTTGCTGACGATCTGCTCGATGATGGTGACGCGCTGCGACACGGACTTCTCGCTGACGCGCTCGAGCTTCTTGAGCCGCGCCGCCATCGGGCTGTTCGCCGGGAACGCGGAGAGAGCGATCAGGAACACCGAGACCGCGCCGCAGATGACGATGAGGAACGGAGAGATGACGATCATGAATCGATCTTCGTGATGCGGAAGAGGGCGAAGATGGCGAGCGCGTCGAGGCCGAGCGAGATAGCGAGCAGGATCTGCCCGATCGGCGTGAAGAGCATCGCGTCACGCAGCTCGGCTTGCGTTACGACGAATCCGCCGACGCCGATCGGCAGCAGGCCGAGCAGCCACGCCGTCGCGCGGCCTTGCGCGGTTACGGCGCTGATCCGGCGACGCAATCGGCGCCGGTCGCGGATCGTACCGGCCAATCCCTCGAGCACCTGCCCGAGGTCGCCGCCGGTTTGCGCCTGTACGCGCACGACTCGCGCGAGCACCGCCGTCTCCGTGTTGGTCATGCGCGCCGCCAACTGATCGAACGCATCGAGCACGCTCAAGCCGAGATTGCTCAACCCGACGACCCGCATGAACTCGGTCTTCGAGGGCTCGCGGCTCTGCTCGCTAGTGAGCACCAGCGCTTGACGAATCCCCAAGCCCACGCGCACGCCGCCCGCGAGCGTGCGCAGCGCGCCTTCGAGCTGATCCTGGAACGCATTGATGCGCTGCGCGCGGCGACGGCGCAGGTAGAAGCGCCCGCCGAGTGCACCGAGGACGGCGCACGCCGCCAGGAGCAGCAGCGCAAGCGGGAGTCCCGGCCGGAACGCGACGAGCAGCAGCACCCAGCTTGCGACGGCGGCGCCGGCGAGGATGAACACGAACTGCTGTGGTTCGATCTTCATCCCGGCGCCTTCGAGGTCGCCCGTGAAGCGCGATCCGAACTTGCCCAGCCGGGCGAAGATCGGTTCCCAGAACGAAGCGAACACGAGCGCGACCGCGGCGAGCGTGCCGAGCAGGATCGCGAATGGAGCTACCGCAGCCATGCTGCCTCCGCACGACGGATCGGGGCGACTTGAAACGTGATGGGATCGTAGGCCACGCCGAGCTCTTCGAAGCGGCCCAGGCAGACCGGCTGCACTCCGCACGGCTCGAACTCGCCCAGGACCTTGCCTTGCGCGTCGACGCCGCGCTGATTGTAGCGAACCAGCTCCTGCATGGTAACGACGTCGCCTTCCATTCCGACGACCTCGCTCACGCCGATCACGCGGCGCGAGCCGTCACGCAAGCGCGAGACCTGCACGACCAGGTCGACCGCGCCCGCGACTTGCTCGCGAATGGCGCGCACCGGCAGGTCGAAACCCGCCATCAAGACCATCGTCTCGATGCGGGAGAGCGCGTCGCGCGCGGTGTTCGCGTGCACGGTCGTGAGCGAGCCGTCGTGACCGGTGTTCATCGCTTGCAGCATGTCGAGCGCTTCGCCGCCGCGGCACTCGCCGACGACGATCCGGTCGGGGCGCATGCGCAGCGAGTTGCGGACGAGGTCGCGAATCGCGATGTGCCCTTTGCCTTCAAGATTGGGAGGCCGCGATTCCAGCCGGACGACGTGCGGCTGCTCGAGCTTGAGCTCCGCAGCGTCTTCGATCGTGACGATCCGGTCGGCTTTCGGGATGAAGCTCGAGAGCGCGTTGAGGAGCGTCGTCTTCCCGGAGCCGGTCCCGCCGCTCACGACGATGTTGAGGCGTGCTTCGACGGCGGCCCGCAGAAAGTCCATCACCGGCGGCGTGATCGAATTGCTCTTGATCAGGTCGTCGACCCCGAAACGCTTGGTGCCGAAGCGCCGAATCGTCAGCGTCGGGCCGTCGATCGCGAGCGGCGCGACGATCGCGTTGACGCGCGAGCCGTCGGGGAGCCGCGCGTCGACCATGGGGCTCGCCTCGTCGAGGCGCCGTCCCAGCGGCGCGATGATGCGTTCGATGACGAGCCGGACCTGACGATCGTCGACGAACTGCTTGTCGGTGCGTTCGATGCGGCCGCGGCGCTCGACGAAGATGTTGGCGTAGCCGTTGACCATGATCTCGGTGATGTCCGGCTCGTGGAGCAGGCTCTCCAGCGGCCCGAGGCCCAGCGCCTCTTCGATGACCTCGTGGCGAATGCGCGACGCGTGCTCGGCCGAGGTGATGTCCTTGCGCGAGGCGAGGAACTCGTCGGCGATCGCGTCGACCTGCTGGCGCAGGTCGGCGAGCTTTTGCGCGTCGGTGTGCGCGCGCGCGGCTGCCAGGAAATCGATCTTGGTCAGCATCGCGGCATGCAGCTCGGTCTTGAGACGCTCCTCGGCGGAGACGTTCGCACCGGCTCCGCGCATCGCGAAGATCGCGGCCTTTCCGCCGGAAGCGGACGCGCCTGGGAAGTTCGCCGCCTCGGCCCGTACCGGGTCGAGCCGGCGCGCTTGGCGCCGGTCGCCGATCGGATTGCTGGCGGAGGGACGCAGCGTGACGATCGGGTCGAGCTCCGGTGTGGCCGCCAGCGACTCCGCGAAGCGGCCGAAGAGGCGCTGCCAGGTGCGATCGCGATACGGCGGCAGCTCCGCTGCGACCGAGAACTTCAGCGATTCCTGGATTTCCCGGGCGCGCAACTCAGAGGAATTGCGCAGGTCGTACAACGTGAACGCGATGCGCGCGGCCGTAACGCCGAAACGATCCAGGGCCGAGAGCATCGCGTGCGCCGAGCCGACGCCGAGCAGCGTCGGCTCGCTGATGACGACGACCTTCGCCGCGTTCATGATGAACGGGCGCACGGTCGCGGCGAAGGGCTGCGGAGCGTCGACGACGACCAGCCCGTTTTCCGGCAGCTCCGCGGCGTACTCTTCGACCGCTTCAGGGCTGATGATGAAACCGTCTTCGTACGAACGCGCCAGCTCGACGATGTTGAGCCGGCCCTTCGCGACCGTCGCCGGCGAACCGGGGACGCGTCCGAGATCCAGCTCCTTTGCGACGTCGTACGAGATCGCCAGCGATCGGCGTCCGGCGAGATCCGCGTCGACGATGTAGCGCGGCCCGGACGACGGCAGCTGCTCGACGAGCTGCATCGCGATGCTCGACGCACCGACGCCGCCTTTCGCGCCGACGACGACGAAGACACGCAGGCTCATGGGTTCGTCGAACCGCCCTCGGGGCGGCCCAGATCCATTACGGTCACGCCGGCGGCACGCCTGGCCGCGGGCTTGACCGCCGCCACGACCGGCGCCGTCGGGGGTACCGCGACGGGCACGGCGACGCTTTGCGGGGCGGGCCCGCGCGCCGCGACGCCGAGTGCGAGCGGCTCGGCCGGGAACGCGCGGATCGCTTCCTTCGGCGGCCGCAGCGCGAGGCGCAGCGTCGTGTTGAGATCCGCGGCGGCGAGCAGGTCGACTTGATTCGGTGTGAGCGCGAGCGTGACGGTGGTGAGGTTCTGGTTGTCGGGGCTCGGCGTCGCGCTGGTCGTCTCGACGACGTTGCCCATCGCGAGCACGAGCGCGCCGCGCAGGATCGCCGAAGCGCGCGGCGTTTCGTTGCCGACGCGCGGCGGCACCGCGATCACATCCACGCGGTCGCCAGGCTGAATGAGCCCGGCGACGCCTTTGACCTTGTCGATCGAAATGCTGACGGCGCGCATGCCGATCGGCAGCCGGGCCGGCAGCGCGTTCGCACCCCCGGCGCCGATCTTCGACTTCGTGATGACGCTCCCGGCGGGGATCGTGATGAGCGAGTACTTCCCGGCGATGTCCTTGCGATCGGCGACGGCGTCGGGATCGACCTCACTCGCGGGCCGCGCCGCCTCGGTCACGAACGCGTCTGTCAACAGCGCGCGGGCCGGCACGTCGTGTGCGGCGACGAAGACTTTGCGGCTTGCGGCGACGGGCGCAGAAGAGCGCAGCGAGCCGAGATAATTTAGCAGCAGGACACCCGTTCCCAGCGCCAGCAGCAGGCCGACGATGAGCGGGATTCGGCGGGCGTTCTTCATATGGGCAACCTCAGGGCGGGAACGAGCGTCGAGACGGCATACGTGATGCTGCCGGCCGCGATGGCGACGCCGTAGGGAAGAGCGTTTTTTTCGACCGGCGCACCGTGCACGGCGACGGCGGCGGTGCTGCGCACGAGCGCGAAGAGGCGGCCGCGGAGCGCCGCCGTGACGAGAGCGAGAAAGCCTCCGGCGACGAGCACGAAGAGCGCGAGCGAAACACTGCCCGGAAAGCTCACCAGACCGCAGCACGCGGCGATGAGCTTGACGTCGCCGCCGCCGAACCAGCCCGCCGAAAAGGCCAGCGACCCGAGCGCGAACGCGGCGCACATCGATGCGACCGCGGTCAGCGTAGGCGCGAGCCCCTGGGGAAGGTGCACGGCGAGCGCGACGAGCGCGAGCGTGCCGGTGAGCAGATTGGGAATCCGCCGCGTGCGGACGTCGATCGCCGCCGCGGTCAGCGTCGCCAGGACGAGGACGGCGGTGATCGTCGTCACATCAGACACTCGAGCCGATGCTGCTCAGATTGCCTTTGACCTGATTGCCGATGAAGAGGACGGCGGTGACGCAGAGTACGGCGATGAAGCCGAGCACGAGGCCGTACTCCGCGAGCCCTTGGCCGGAGTCGTCGCGGATGAGCGATGTCGGGAAGGCAATGCTGCGAGGCACTGCGGGCGCGCAGAGTACGGCGATCACGTGCGTGTGCTCAGATGCTGCTGCCGACGTTGCTCAGGACGGTCTTGATGTTGCCGCTGAGGAACAGAACGGCGCCGATGCAGAGGACGGCGACGAGCCCGAGGATGAGGCCGTATTCGGCCAGGCCCTGACCTTGTTCGTCGGTCATGATGGAACGGAGCGTTGCGGTCATGGAAGATCTCCTTCGAAAGTGCTATCGGACGGAAGGGGGGATGTCGTCCGGCGGTGCCGGGACGTTGGGAGCGCTGACGATGATGCTCGCGCGGGCGCTCGGGCCCGCCGGAAGGGACTGGACGACGACCGTCACGATCGCATTGCGGAAGAAGGCCGAAGCGATCGGGAGCGTGACGTTATAGCGGCCGTTCGCGTCCGTTGGAACGCTGCGGCGGCTCAGGAACACCGTGGGAAGATCGCGCGAGAACGTCGCGTAGAGCTTCGCTTCCACGGGGTATGCGGCGGGAGCTTTGCCGGTGATGGTCACCGCTTCGGCTCCTAACGCGGGGATTGCGGCAATCGTGATGCCGGGCGAGGCGGCGGGGCCGTCCGCGCTCTGCGCTCCGAGGGGCACGAGCAGCACCAGCGCGGTGCTGAAAAGAGCGATCGAGGGCGGGTTGCACAGTCGCATCGTGGCCGCATCGTACACACCGCAAGCCGGCGATGGAAAGGCCATTCCGGCAAAATTGACGGTGCGTCCACGTGCTGTCCACACACGGTCCACGGATCGCTCTGGCATACTCGGGGCAACCCTCGACCCCGAGCTCATTCGAGCAGAGGATTCGCCTTGTATCATGTTTTTCGTTCAGCGCTGAGCGCGCTCGCCGCCGGCGCCGTAGCAGCCGCCCCACTTGGTGCCTTCGCCGATACCGTCATTCCCATGACGATGCGCACCGGGCAATCGCTGATCGTCGCGACGCCGCAGCTCAGTCGCGTCGCGATCGGCGACGGCAAGATCGCGGGCGTGGTCCCGGTCGGCAACGGCGAGATCGTCGTAAGCGGTCGAACGGCGGGACGCACGACGCTGCTCGTGTGGACCGGCGGCCGGCGCCGCACGTACGACGTCACGGTGACCGAGCAGAGCCTCGGGAGCCTGCGCCAGATGCTGCAGGGAGCGATCGCCGATCCCGACATTCACGTCGACGAGTTCAACCGGTCGCTCGTGATCAACGGGTCGGTCGTCAACGGCGAGCGGCTCGTGCATCTGGGCGAAGTCGTCTCGCATTTCGACGCCGTCGCGGCGGCCGACAAGTTCACCATCGTCAACGCGGTGACCGTCGCGCGTCCGCTCGGACCGCTGCAAACCGAGCTCGCCGGCGCGCCGGGAACCGCCGACGTGCGCGTGGACCGCGACGTGAAGGGCAACCTCATCGTGAGCGGTCAGGTTCGCGATCGAACGACGGCGGAACACGTGCTGGGCCGCGTGCGCGCGCTGGCCGGTCCGTATCTCGCGATCGACGGCAAGGTGGTCGACCGCATCGAAACGGCAACGGTCAGCCAGGTCGACATCAAGGTCTACATCCTTGAGGTCGACGAGACGGCGCTGCGCCAATTGGGCGTGAACCTGCAGGCGGCGACCTTCCACCCGGACGGCACGTACACGGTCGGCGTCCCCCAGTTTCCGGTCGTCGAATCTCCGGTCGGGGCAGGCCACGCGTTGAACATCGGTTCGTTCTTCCGCAACGTCACGCTCGCGCCGACGCTCAACCTCATCATGACCAGCGGGCATGCCCGGCTGCTGTCATCTCCCGACCTGGTGACCATGCCGGGCCGTCAGGCCGAGTTTCTGGTGGGCGGCCAGATTCCGATTCCGTACGCCAGCGGCCCGCAGCAGATCGCGATCCAGTACAAGGACTTCGGCGTGAAGCTGCAAGTGACGCCGACGATCCTCGGCAACGGCGGCGTGGAGACCCTCATCACGCCCGAGGTTTCCGATCTCGACTTTGCGGACGGCGTCTCGCTCAACGGATTCGTCGTCCCTGCGCTCAAGACGAGCCGCCTTTCGACGGACGTCGTCACCAACTCGGGCGAGTCGATCGTGATGGGCGGCCTGCTGCGACGCATCGAACAGCGCACGGTCGACAAGATCCCGCTGCTCGGCGATCTGCCGATCCTCGGCAAGCTGTTCCGCTCGACTCGCTATCAGAGCTCGCAGACGGACGTCGTCTTCGTGATGACGCCGCAGATCCTGACGCGCTGATGGCGGCGCCGCGCGATTGGCTGGGGTTCGTCCACGCGCTTCTCGACGACGAGAGAGGTCAAACCATGGCGGAATACGGACTGGTTGCCGCCGTCTTCGGTGTCATCATGATCGCCGCGGTCGCGGTGCTGCAGGGCAATTCGGGCTCGGTCTTGAGCACCAGCGCGAACGGCTGGGTCGGCGTCGCGCAGAGCCCGCCATGAATCGCGCGCAGCGGGGAACGGCCTTGGCGGAAACGGCGCTCGTCGTGGGCCTTGCGCTGCTCGTCATCTTCAACGCGCTCGAGCTCTCCCTGTTGGGCTTCTATCAGCTGCACGTGGACGCCGCGGCGTTCCTGACGGCGCGCGTCTTCTCACTCGCCGACGCGACCACGGCCCAGTCGACGCTCGCGAGCGCCCTGCCGCCGGCGCTCGGCGGCGTGTCCCTGACGACGCAATCGAACGGATCGTTATCCGTCGTCCAGCAGAAGTGGGACGGTCTGCTGCTGCCCGGCTTCTCGAACTCCAGCCTCGTCTACGGTGAACACGTCGAGCCGACCGCGAGCCAGGCGACGGTGACGTCGTCCTTCGCGTTCGACGTCCCGGCCACGACGCTTCCGAACTACTACCCGCAGGGGGACGTCGACGACCCGAGCCTGCAGTACACGCCCGCCTATACCAGCCTGTACATCGCGCAGAACCTCGGTTCGGGCAACGGAAACGGCTGGAACGGTCAATTTGCGGAGTGGCGCGCCCACGCACAATGCTTTGCGAAGGTGAATTTTCCTAATTCCTACGCCGCGACGCAGAGCAGCGCGACGGGGAACACGTACTACGTCGACAAGACGTCGAATCCGTGGGCGAATTTCCCCAACGGGTCGGTTGAAGATACGATCTCCGGATGGGACCAAAACCCCCACACGGGAACATGCTGAGCGCGGCGCGCGGGCAGTCGATCCCGTTCTGGACGTTCGCGACGATCGGCGTTCTTGCGATGATGCTGTTCGTGCTGAACTACGCGCTCAACGTCTCCTGGACGATTCGCGCGCAGAACGCCGCCGACTCCGCGTCCGCCGCGACCCACTCGGCGGTCGCAAACGTGTACAACGAAGAGTCGACGCTGCTCTATGCCGCTTCGGTCGACGAGTTTCGCCTGCGAGCGCTCAACCAGGCGATCCTCAACACGATCAACCACAACGGCGGCTGCAGCGCGACGGTCGGCGGGACGTGCGAGCAGAACTACAACCAGCTCGTCCAAGCCTACACGCAGGTCCAAAAGAACTACTCGGACCTCGTCCACTTGCTGGGCCAGGCCAATCAGCTCACGCAGGCCGGCCAGAACTCGGCCGCTCAGAAGATCTTCAGTCTCCTCAACCCATGCGGCGGCAGCAGCACCCTCCTCGATTCGGCGTTCTGCTACACCTACGTCGGCTATTCGAACGCGCAAGGTCACGGATCGAAGGCCACGCCGTCGGTCGTGCAGGTCGTCGCGTGCCGCAACGTGCCGTGGATCGGCGGCGGCCTTTTCGGCCTGGGCGCGAAGTTCATGGCCGTCGCGTCAGGCGCGAGCGCGATCGCCTCTGCCCAGGTGGAACATTTCGTGCCCTCGACGGTCAACGCAGCGACCGGTCAGCCGTACCAGTCCAACGAGAGTTCCTGGTTCGGCTACAGCTTGCCGAATCCGGCGCCGCCGTACGAAGTCGTGTTCGACACGCCCGGGGCGCCGTTGGCGGTCGACATCAACTGGTACACGGTCGTGCCGTATTCGAACGCCGCCGCCGTCGCGGCAGGGAGCTACGCGTGCGCATCCTGAGATCGGCTTCGCGCGGACAGGCTCTTGCGGAGTCGCTGCTGTTCTTCCCGGTCTTACTGCTGCTCCTCTTCGGCACGATCTACGTGAGCAAGTACGGCGTCCTCTCGGAGCGCACGCAGCTCGCCGTGCGGTACGGGGGGCTCGTCGGAAACTCGTCGATCTACAGCGTCGCGACCATCTACAACTTTTTGGCGCTGCCGAACGGCTCGCTCCCGACGTGCCCGAGCCCGCCGCCCGGAATCGTCACGGACGACGCGCCGCTGCCCGGCCCGGTCAGCGCACCGTACTGGCAACCGCTCTCGGTGACGACGAGCTGCGTCGGGATCGCGCACAGCGTCGGCGGCGCCCAGTTCATCGCCTCCCACATCTACGCTGCGTCCCAGAACACCGTCTCGACACAGTTGAAAGTCCCGTCGTACCTGCAAAACGTGGTCGGGACGAATCTCTGCGCGACCGTCGCCGGCGCCTGCGTCGTAGTGAGCGCGTCGGAGCCGTTCGCGCACCCCGCCGATCCCAGCGCGATCCTGTACTGCAGTCAGGAGGTTCACGATCGGGTGAAGGACGCGGTGTTCGGCGCGCTGCTCCCACCGACGCCGAATCCGTCACCGACGCCGATCTCGACGTCGAGTCCGGCGCCGTTGACGTTCAATTGCTAGCGCGCATCGGAGCGTGGTGCATCGCACCGGCGATCCTCGCCGCGATGATCGTGCTGGTCGGCCTCGGCAGCGAAACCTATCTCATGGGTGATTTCCGGGCCTTCTATTGCGCGGGAAGCGCGATCGCGCAGCACGCGAACCCCTACCTCGAGGAGCCGCTGCGGACGTGCGAGACGACGGCCGGACCGCCGGCGGAGCCGGCGTTCTTGCGCCCCGTCGCGCTGCCGGCGCCCCTGCCGCCGTACGCGCTGCTGCTGTTCGTCCCGTTCGCGCGGCTGCCGTTCGCAATGGCCGCGGTGCTCTACGGTGCGCTGCTCGTCGCTGCGACGGCGATCTCCGTGGCGCTCTACGCGCGCGTCACCGGCACCTCGAGCATCGTGCTCAACCTGGCCTTCGCCGCGATCGCGGCGACCGTCACGTTCTACGTGGGCCAGCCGTTGCCGTTCGTGATGCTGGCGCTCGCCGGCGCGGCGCTCCTCGCGCGCGCCGAGCGCTGGATGGCCGCGTCGCTGTGCGCCGTGGCCGCGACGATCGAGCCGCACGTGGCGCTCGGGGCGCTAGCCGGGATGCTCGTCGCGCTGCCGCGCACCCGCGTACCCATCGTCGCAGGCGGCCTGTTCGTGGGCGCGGCGGGCGCGCTGGCGGTAGGTTTTCCCGTCACGCTTGCCTACGTGCGCGACGTGATTCCGGCGCATGCCCTCGCCAACGCGTACGAATGGCAGTTCAGCTTGACGTCGGTCCTGACGTCGGCCGGGGTCGCCGCACCACCGGCTATCCGCGCCGGCGAGCTGATGTACGCCGTCATGGTCGCGCTCGGCGTCGCGGTCGCGTACCGCTTGTGGCGCGCGACGGGTGACCGCGCGGTGATGGTCCTCGTGCCGCCGGCGTTCGCGGTCTTCGGCGGCGTTCACGTCCACTTCCAGCAGCTGATGGTCGCGTTTCCCGCCTTTCTCTACGTGTTCGTGCGGTATCCGCAGGTGCGCACGCTGGCCGCTACCGGCGTCGCCTTGGCGATGATTCCGTGGAACGTGATGAGCTCGACGCTGCTGGCCGGGGTGTCGCCGCTGCTTGTCGGAGCGTTTGCGAACGTGACGATCGGCCGGCGCCGCGGGTTGGTGTTGACACTCGTCGCGGCCGGGCTCGGGCTCTCGCTGCTAGCGCTCGCACTGCTCGGATTCGGCCCCGCGCCGAATCAGTTCACGGCGCACACGTATCCGCCGGACGCTCTGGCCGAAGCGAGCTGGGGCGACTTCTCGCGCGCCGCCCTCATGCGCCCATCGCTGCTGATGCAGTGGTTGCGGCTCCCGACGCTGGCCGGACTCGCCTGCGGCCTCGTCGCGATCGTGCGCGTCGCGTACGCCGGAACGGCGCCCCAACGCGCGCCGATCGCGCATCGTCCGGGAATCGTCTCCGCATGATTTCGCCGCGCCGCGCGCCGGCGGTGGGGCTCGCGCTCGGTTTGACGATCCTCGGCGTGACGCTCGCCAGCTCCATGCGCGTCGACGCCATGGCGGATTTCCGCGCCTTCTGGTGCGGCGGGGTCGCTATCGCGCAGCACGCTAACCCGTATCTGCAGCAGCCGCTGCAGCGCTGCGAACAGCTGGCGGGTCCCCCGTGGGAAGGGCCGGCGCTCGCGCAGGTCGCCCTCCCCGCGCCGCTCCCGCCGTTCGCGCTGCTCGCCTATGCCGCACTCTCGCCGCTGCCGTTTCCGGTCGCGATCGCGATCTACGGTCTCGCGCTGGCGGCCGCAATCACCGTCGCGATCGAGCTCCTCGCCCGCCTGACCGGCGCTCCGACCCTTGCCGTCGCCGTCGTCATCGCGCCGATCGCGTGGTCGGACGCGGTCATGCGCGGTCAACCGTTCGCGTTCGTCCTGCTCGCGCTCGCCGCCGCCGCGTTCTTCCTGCAGCGCTCGCAGCCCCGCGTCGCCGCGTTGTGTCTGCTCGGCACTGCCGTCCAGCCGCACGTTGCGCTTCCGGCGATCCTCGGAGCGTTGGTTCTCGTGCCGCGGATGCGCCTGCCGCTCGTTGCGGGAAGCGCCGCCTTGGGACTGCTCTCCGTCGCCGCAACGGGACTCGCCGTCACCGTGAGCTATCTGCGCGACGTGCTTCCCGCTCACGCGGTGGCGAATGCGTACGAGTGGCAGTTCAGCCTCACCTCGCTGCTTACGTCGGCCGGGGTTGCGGTGCGCACGGCGATCGCCGCGGGATCGGTGACGTACGGCTTGATGACGCTCCTGGGGATCGTCGTCGCCGTCGTCTTCGTCCGCCGCGACGGCGATCTCGTCCCGGCCGTGCTGATCCCGCCGGCATTCGCCGTGTTTCTGGGCGTGCACGTGCATTACCATCAGCTCGCGCTGGCGTTCCCCGCCATGCTCTACGTGTTCGTCCGTTCGGAGCGGTGGCGCCCGCTCGCCGCATCCGCGCTCGTCGTTGCGATGCTGCCGTGGGACACGATCGTCGTGCCCGCGTTGGTAGCCGTGTGGTGCGTGCTCGCCTTTGCGTTCGGTCGATACGCGTTCGGCCCGCGGGCCGCGATGCCGATCGCGGCCGGCACCGCCGCGTTCGCGGCCGCCGTGACGATCGTTGCATTTCTGCACCCCGCGCTCGGCGCCGGAGCTCCGCCGTTCGTCGCGCATCCCTATCCGGCCGGCGCCCTCGCCGAAGCGAGCTGGGCGGACTACTCGCGCCAGGAGTTATCCCGCGCGTCGCCGTTGCTGTTCGCGTTGCGCGCACCGACGATCGTCGGCATCGCGCTGGGTCTGGCGGCGGTCGCCGGCGCGGCGTTCGCCCCGCACGTCGCGATGCGCCGCACAGGGCGCGGCACGTCGCTGGCCGAGGCCTAGCCGATGCGCGAATCGCGTGCACGGATTCGCCTCGATCCCGATCGGCTGCTGCCGTGGGTCTGCGTCGTCGCGGGGTTCGGCTGGGTGAGCGCCGCCGCTCTGAAGCTTCCCGCGGGCGACGGCGACCTGTTGTGGCAGCGCTGGCTCGGCGCGCGCATCCTGCACGAACGCGCGATCCCGCGCGCGCTCGGACCGGAGACCTTCAGCGCCGCGGGCGCACCTTGGACGCCGCACGAATGGCTGTTCTCCACCGCGCTGGCCTTCGGCATGGATCGCGGCGTTGCGTGGCTGCTCCCCCTGGCGTGCGCGCTCGCGGTCGGCTGCGCGCTCGCAGCGGTCGTCCTGCGCTGCCGCGCGCGCGGCGTCTCACCCGTCCTCTCGTCCGCCGCGGTGCTCGTGTGCGTGCTCGCGACATTGCAATCGTTCGGGGTGCGCGCGCAAGTATTCGGATGGGCCGGGCTCGCGAGCGTGCTGTGGCTGCTCGAACTCGAAGGTCCCGGGGCGTGGGCGGCGGTTCCCCTCACCATGGTGTGGGCGAACCTGCATGCGAGCGCGTTCCTCGCGCCTGCCGTCGCCGTACTGTTCGCTCTCGCGGTCGCGCTCCGTGACCGGCGCTGGTCCCGCGAGGTGGCCCGGCGGACGGCGCTGGCGGCGGCCTGCGGCGCGGCGACGCTCGCGACGCCGCTCGGCCTCGATCTCCCGCGCTACGCGGCGGCGCTGCTCACGAGCCCGATTCGCCATTCGATCAGTGAGTGGGGCGCGACGAGCCTCGCGAGCGCCGCGTTCATGTTCGGCGCTCTGCCGCTGCTGCTCGTTCTCGTCGTGTTCGGGGTCCGCACGTCGCTGCGCGATCGTCTCGTCGCCGTGGCGTTCGGCGTGCTGCTGTTCACCGCCGTGCGCAACGTGCCGGTCTTTGCGTTCGCCGTCGCTCCGATCGCCCTCGCGGCGCTTCCCCGCGGCCGCGCCCGCGAGGATCCGCAGGGGCCGGCTCGCGCGCTGGCGTGGTCGACGCTCGGCGTCGCGGCGTTCGCGGCGGCGCTTCTCTTCGTGCTCCCCTGGCAGGCGGCGCCCGCGCGCGAGTCCACCCTGCCGTTCGGCCCTGCACGAGTGCTGCTGGACCAGGCGCGCACGCCGCCGCGCGTCTTCTGCGAGGATTTCGCCTGGTGCAGCCTGTTTCTCGCCGAGGCCGTCCCGGCGCGGTTTTTCATGGACGGCCGCTGCGATCCTTATCCGGCGGACGTGTGGCGCGAATACCGCGACGTCTTGGACGGAAATCGCCGCTGGGCGGCCATTCTCGACCGCCGGCGCATCGATGCGGTGCTGGTGCGCCGGGACGGCGCCCTCGACAGTCTACTGGCGGAGCGCAGCGGCATCTGGCGCAGCATCGCCGCCGACGCGCACGCGCGCCTGTACGTTCGGCCGGCCCTGATCGCCCGTAGTCCCGCGGTTCCCCGCGGTGCATGACGTGACGCGCGACACGTGCACATGCGTCCTCGCGAGGCCGATAATGAAAGAGAGAACGGTGCAGTTCGGCGTCGCGGGTGTTTGTTATTTCGCCGATCGAGATTTCGCGTACGCTACGTTCACCGACGTCCAGAGGTAACACGATCGTGGAGAATTACAACGGAGCCGACCGCCGCCGCAACGTCCTCGACATCGTGGCGGACCTCGGCTTCCTCGAACGCAAGCAGCAGTCGTCGGCGACCGATGCTGCGGTTGCGGTGGAACCCGTTGCGCCGCCGGCGTTAGCGCTCGTTCCGTCGGTCAAACACGACTCGGGTCCCGTGGCGCCGGCCGGGTCGCCGGCGTCCGCCGCGTCGCCTACGCCGGCCGATGCGGCTCCTGCGCCTGCAGCGAGTCCCGCCGCCAACGCCCCGCACGCGGACGTCATGCAAGCGCTGACGGACGCACAGCGGCGAGCAGCGGAGCAGCGCATCGCGGCCGAACGGTTTCTTCAAGAGACCGTTCAGCTCGAGGAACGTCTCGCCGAAGAAGCGGAGCAGGCTCGCGCCGCAAGCGAACACGTCCTGGCGCAGCAGCTCGCGCAGGCGGCTGCCGCAGCGCTCGTCCTCGAGCGGCAAGCGGCGGAGCAGGCCGACGCGTGCGCCAAAAAGATCGAACGCATCGCAACCCAAAAGGCTCAGGCCGAGGCGCTGCGCAGCGACGACCAGGCCGCCCAGCAGGCCGCGGCTGCGGAGGTAATCGCCGCGCAGGGGCGGCTCGCCGAGAGCCGGCGCCGGCTCGAGATCGCTACCGTCGCGTGCACGGAGAGCAATCAGCGCTACAACGACGTGTGCTCGGTCGAAGAAGCGGCGCGCGCGGAAGCGGAGAAAGCCGCCCGGCTCGCCGAAGCGCAGCGCGCCGAACGCGAAAATCTCGAAATCGAATTACGCGGAGTCCAAGAGCGCGCCGCGTCGTTCAAGGGCAACATGCCGTCGCTGGCGTCCGTCGACCAATTGCGCGCGCTCGAAGCGCGGAGCTTTGCGCCGAGCGAGGCGGCGAAACGTGTTGCCGAGCGGCGCGCCGCCGACGCCGCACGGCGGCTCGGGGAACGGCAAGTCGCGGACGCGGAACGCGGCGCAGCGAGTTGATACGGGCATGACGCAGGGGATATGCCGTAATCCCACCTGCCCCAGTGCCGCAAGCGCGACGCCGGTCGAGCGCTATCCGGGACCCGGCGAGTACTGTCCGGAGTGCGGGGAACTGCTCGAGGCGGTCGCGCCGCCGCAACAGGACGCCGCCCCGCCATCGCGCGAGAACGCCGCCCCGCCGCCGCGCGAGAACGCCGCCCCGCCGTCGAATGCGTTGCCGTTCGGCGGTTTGACCGCGCTGCAAGCCCTGCAGCAATTCGAAGCAGCGGCGCCGGTCACCGCAGCGGCGCAGCCGAACCGTTTACCGAAACGCTTCGGCATCGCATCGGCCGCCGTGGTCCTGGCGGCGCTCGCAGTGATCTTCTTGCTGCGGCCGACCGCAATGGGCCGCGCGACGCCGAAAAACGTTGTGCGCATCTGCCGGTCGGCGATGACGGAGCGCTTCGCCGGGGACATCGTGCGGGCATACGCCGCGAAGAGCCGACTCCCGGCATCGAACTTCGAACTCTCCAGCCGCGCGGCTTGCGACGTGCACTTCGCGGCCGCGCCCGATGGGGGCGACGGCGTGGTCGGCTACGACGGCATCGTCGTTGTGGTCAACCCGCAGAATCCGCTCGCGCATCTCAGCAACTCGGACCTGCGGAAGATCTTCCGCGGGGACGTCACCGATTGGTCTGAACTCGGCAAATCACCGGGCCCGATCACGGCGATATTGCCGAACGAGGGCACGGACGAAGCGCAGACGCTCGCGCAGCGGTTCCTGCTGGGGTCCAGCGTCGGTGCGAACGTGCGACGTCTGCCTTCGGGTGCGGAGATCGTCCGGGCCGTTACGAGCGCGAACGGGCTCGGCGCGATCGGTATGGTCGCGTTCAGCGCGGCGGTGCCGGCGAAGGTCGTCAAGCTCGACGGGGCACCGGCTCCGAGCGTGATGTCGATCGGGGACCAGCGCTATCCGCTCTCGGTCGCCGTAACGGTAGACACCGACGGCCCGGCGCGGCTGCCCGCTGCGGCCGGATTGGTTCGCTACGCGCGCTCCGAGAGCGCGCAATCGATCGTCTCGCAGGATGGATTCGTTCCTAAGAAAGGATTCTAGCATGCGCCGAGCTCACGTCATCCTCGCGCTGGCCACGTTCGCCCTAGCGATCGCGCCCGCCGCCGCCGCGCCGAAGCGCACCGTTGTCTTCGGGGCGGCGGTTTCGCTCACCGGTTCTCTGCAGAAGGAAGGCGTGCTCACCAAAGAGGGCTACGACTTCTGGATGCGCTACGTCAACGCGCACGGCGGCCTGCGCGTCGGAACCCAGCGCTATGCCGTCGCGATTCATTACGCGGACGATCAGTCGAACGCGCAGACGACCGCGAAGCTCGTAGAGGGATTGATCTCCGACGACAAGGTCGACTTCATCCTCGGGCCCTATGCCTCCGGGCCCACGTTCGCGGCCGCGACCGTCGCCGAGCGTCACGCGGTGCCGATGGTCGACAGCAGCGGCGCGGCCGAGCGGATCTTCAATCAGGGCTATCGCTACACGTTCGGCGTGCTCTCGCCGGCGCGCAAATACCTCGTCGGCATCATCGAGTACGCGGTCAAGCGCAGCCCGGCGCCGCGCACGATCGCGATCACGTCGGCGAGCGATCCGTTCTCACTAGAAGTGCAGCAAGGTGCGGTGCAGTCGGCGAACGATCACGGTCTGCGCGTCGTCTATGCCGATCGCTACGCCGACGATCCGAACTCCGTCGCGGGCGCAGCCGCCGCGGTCAAAGCCGTGCACCCGGACATCATCCTCGCTGCCGGCCATCTGCAGGACGCGATGCAGCTCCACCGTGCGCTCAAGGAGCAGCACGTCAACGCGAAGATCTACGGATACTCGGTCGGGCCCGACACGCCGGAGTTTCGGACCGCGCTCGGCGCGGACTCCCAGGCGGTGCTCGGCAGCGCGCAGTGGTCGGGCGCGGTGTCGTACGCGGGAGAAGAAGGCTTCTACCAAACCGCGCGCGCGTATGCGAGCGCGTTCAACCGCGACGTCGGACATTCGCCGGATTATCACAATGCCGAAGCGTCGGCTGCCTGCCTCGCGTTCCAGTACGCGATCCAGCGCGCCGGAACGGTCGATCGCGAAGCGGTGCGGGAGTCCCTCGCGAAACTCGACGTGGTCACGTTCTTCGGCCTGCTCAAGTTCGATACGCGCGGCCTCAACGTGTTCAAGCCGATGGTCGTGAATCAGATCCAGGGCTCGAAGCTCCAGACGATCTACCCGTACCGCCTGGCGGACGCGAAGCCCGTCTATCCCGCACCGCCCTGGGCGTACTGACGGCGCCGCGGGCCGCTTGGGAACCAATGGTGCGCGAGGCGACCTCAAACCGCTGACGTCGCTGCGATTCTTCGCAGCCCTGTTGGTGTTTGCGTACCACGCTCCCCTCGGACGGCCGTTCGCAACCGATCACGCCCTAGGGCAAGCCGGAGTCGGATTCTTCTTTCTGCTCTCCGGCTTCATCTTGACGTACCGATACCACGATGCGCTCACCGGTGCTGCGGCCGACATACGCGCATTTTATGCGGCGCGCGTTTCGCGGATCTACCCGACGTATCTGGCGGCGATGGCGATCGCGCTTGTCGTCACGGTTGCCGTTGGGGGTCGTCAGTGGGACGTCTCGACGCCCCTGACCCGCATCGCGGCCGTGATCGCCCACACGATCGCCGTCCAAGCGTGGTTCCCGAGCGAACAGCTCTACTTCGGCGTGAATTCACCCGCTTGGAGCATCTCGGTGGAGGCGTTCTTCTACGCGCTCTTTCCCTTGCTGATCCGCTCGTTGTCACGATCGTTCGCGGCGAGCTCGGCGTCGACGATCCTGCTCGCAGCCGTCGCCACGTGGGCGACGGCCGCCGCAGCGTTTTCGATTCCGCATCCGGCTGAGGTCTGGAGCACGTACGTCTTTCCGCCGGTGCGTATCGTCGACTTCGTCGTCGGGATGCTGCTCGGCCTCGCGTTCCTGCGCGGCTACCGGCTCCGGGGACCGGCTACGATATGGGAGATCGGCGCTATTGCGTGCGTCGCGGCGGGGGTCGTCGTTCTCCCCGCCTTCCCGGTCCCCGTAGCCCTGAAGTACGGCCTCTTCCTCATGCCGCTTTGGGCGATGCTGATCGCGATCGTGGCGTCGTGCGCGGGCGCCGTATCGCGAGCTTTTTCCCATCCGATTCTCGTGCGTCTCGGCGAGATCAGCTTTGCGTTCTACCTCGTTCATCTGAGCGCCTTAACGGCGTTCGAGCACCTTGCAGGCTCGACCGGTGTAACCGCTTCGCTCGCAGCATTCGTCTGTGCCCTTGCGCTGAGCTTCGCCTCGTACCATGGCGTCGAGAAGCCGATGCGCCGGCGAATCAAAAAGTGGCTAACGCCAAGCGCTGGAAACCGGTACGTGGGGCGGCATTGGAATCTCGAGACGCGCTCAAGCCCCTGACGTCGCTGCGGTTCGCGGCGGCGCTGCTGGTGTTCTCGTGGCACTGCGTTCCGACGCGCCAGATCTCGGCGACGTTCTCGCTCGGATACGCCGGCGTCAGCTTCTTTTTTCTGCTCTCGGGCTTCATCCTCACCTACGGCTATCACCGCGTGTTCGCCGGCGGCGTCGAACTGGGGGCGGTGCGCACGTTTTATGCCGCTCGGATCGCGCGGGTCTACCCTCTGCATCTCATCACGCTGCTGCTGATGGTCCTGTGCTTGCCGTACCTCGGCGAGAATTCGGTGTGGACGGGCGTCGAGGCGTCGAGGCGCCTGGGTGAGATCGCGGCTGGGGCATTGCTGATCCAAAGCTGGTTCCCCGATCGGGTCATCCACTTCGGGAGTAACGGACCGGCCTGGAGCATTTCGGTCGAAGCGTTCTTCTACGCGCTCTTTCCCGTGCTCGCGTTCGCTTTGCTGCGGCTTTTTCGCACGTCGTCGCCGCGCATCGTCCTCGTCGTCGCGGGCGCCCTCTGGCTTGCGGCGACGCTCGTGTTGGCACCGCAGCACGCCGGCTCCGACGACTGGCGCTTCTACGTCTTTCCGCCGGCGCGGCTCGTCGAGTTCGTCGTCGGGATGCTGCTCGGCATCGCGTTCTTGCGGCGCGATCCCGCGGCCGCGTGGCCGCTGCGCGCGACGAGCGTCGAGATGCTCGCGATCGCAGCGGCGGCGCTCGCGATCTACGCGTCGCCGCTCTTTCCGCGTTCGTTGCAGTTCTCGGCCGGCGTCATGCCGGCGTGGGCGTTCCTGATCTCCGTCTTCGCCTGGCGGCGCGGGGCGATCTCACGGTTTCTCGAACATCCGGTTCTCGTCCGCTTGGGTGAGGTGAGCTACGCCTTCTACCTCGTGCACCTCGCGGTCATCATGCTGTTCGCGCACACGCTCGGCTGGGGCTCTCCGCTCGCGGCGCCGCTCATGCTGAGTGTGACGCTGGCGCTGAGCTTCGCGCTCTACCACGGGATCGAGCAGCCCCTGCGCCGCCGCATCCGAACCCGCTTTGCGCCGGGTCCGCCGGCGAGAGTCCACGCTGCCATCCCAGCTGCGAGCGCACCTTAGAGAGTGCGCCGTTCTTCCCGGGTCGGCCGTCCCCGGATGCGCTGCCGAGGCGATTTGTAACGGGATCGTCACGGTACCGTAACGCCATCGTCAGGCCCGGCGAGCGCAGGCGAATGGCGCCTTTTCGATTAGGGACATAGGTCTCCAAAACGCCGCGGAGGTCCCTATTCGCGGGATTCGGGGATGTGCTTCAATCGAGCAGGGTTTTCACTCGTCGGTCGTTTGCCTATCCACGGACTTTACGGAGCACCGCATGGCTTCACCAGTGCCCGAGAATGACGAACAGCTGCCGATTACCAGACGGGTCGACATCGCTCGTCCTCGGCTCGTGCGGGCGCTGGAAGCTCACGGCAGCTACTCGCTTACCATCGTCAACGCTCCGATCGGATCGGGAACCACGACGCTGTTGCGGCAGTTCGCGGCCTGCCGCGATGATCTGCGGTACGTCGACGTGCGCGGCATGCGAGAGCCGCAGTTGCGCGCAGCGCTGCTGGGCCAGCCTGACCTCGCGGCGGTGATCCTCGATCACCTCGACCTCGCTGAGCCCGACGCCGTCGCGTCGCTCATGCGCGGCGTCGCGTCGGATCGCGGCCTCGGTCGTCGCGTCATCATCGGAGCGCACGCGCGCCGGTCGGTGCAGGCGCAGGAACTCGTCGCGCGCGGCATCGCCGCGACGATAGACGCGAGCGACCTCGCGTTTCTCCCGGAGGAGGTCCAACGGCTCGCGACCGCGCTCGGCGTCGAACACACCGCTGAAGACGTCGCCGAGTTGCTGCACGTCACCGAGGGCTGGCCGCTGGCGCTCTCGTGGATCTTGCGCAACGCAGCGGACGAGGGCCGGCCGATGCGCGGCGCGTTCGACCTGTGGAGCAAGCGTCGCGGACATCTGCTCGTCGAGTTTCTCGAAGAGACCGATGCGCTCGCAGCCGCCGCGCGCGGCCGGTTCTCGGCACTCTTACGAAGCGGTTCGCGCGACGGCGATCGGGAGCTCGCGGCGCTCGAGAGTTTCGGCTTTCCCGTGGTTCGCACGCGCACGGGTTTCCGGCCGTATCGCCTGCTGACGCGGCTGAGCGCGCTCACCGCACTGGATCGTGCGCCCAGCGACGACGTCGAGAAGTTGACGCTGGTGCTGTTCGGCCGTTTTCGATGCACGGTCGGCGGGCGGCCGGTCAACTTCGCCCGGCGGCGCGACCGCAGCGTCCTCACGTATATTGCGCTTTCGCCCGGCGCGCGCGCATCGCGGTCGGAGCTGCTCGCGGCGTTCTGGCCCGGCGTGCCGTGCGCGGTCTCCTCGCCGGGTCTTCGAACGACGCTGAGTCGTTTGCGTCGCGTCATCGCAGCCGCCGCCGGCCGCGATGCGGACCACTTCCTGGTCTTCAAGGGACCGTTCGTCGCGGTGAATCTCGAGCACGCGCAGATCGATGCGTGCCGCTTTGCGGACCATATCGCGCAAGGCCGGCTCGACGACGAGCGAGGCGACCTCGATGCGGCGCGCGAGCACTTTCAAACCGCCGAGCGTCTCTATGCGGGACAACTGCTGTCGTCGGAGGCGGTCGAACCCGCGCTCGCACCGCGCGTCTCCGAATACGCATCGTTGTTCGAGTCGGCGCTCGCGCGCCTCGTCGCGATGCGGGTCACGGCCAGCGCGCTCGCATCGTCGGCCGGCTCGTCCTGGCAACTCGCCCAGGGACGCAGAGCGTTTCCGGTCGCCGGCAGGCCGGCGTGACCGCGATCGTCCCTCTGCGGCTGCCCGACGAGACGCGGCTCGTTCGGTTCGCGAGCGGAGGCGTCGCGGCCGACGTACGGCTCAACGAGGACGGCCGCGGCCGTTCTACGTCCTACGCGTTGCACCTTGCCGCGGCGGAAGAAGCCGTGAGCGGACGGCTGGTGGGGGTGCTCGCCTCCGGCGACGTCGTGGAACTGGGTTCGCTCGAGGTCGCGCCCGGTTCGGTGGGCGGGTCGCGCTTCGCGGTCGCGCTCGGAGGGGGGACGCGCTTCACGGGCGTGTTCCTCGAGATACGCTCCGGCTTGATGACGTTGCGCGTTGCGGCCCCGCAGCTGCTTGCGCCGCGGAAGCCGCGCGCGTTGTACGCCGGCGTCGCCGTCGCCGTGGTGAGCGTCGTCGCGGTTGCGGCCGGCGCAGCGCTCACGCCGTTCCTGCCGGGAATGCCGCTTTTGGCGACGCCGGGACACGCCGTCGCGGGCGAGCTCGTCACGTTGCCGTATGAGACGCGTGGGCTCGGCGCCGCGAGTTTCAGCGCGACGCTGGACGATCGTACCCCGCTCGCCGCCGGTGGGCTGGCTGCGGCGCGCGGCGAGATCGCCGTTGCGATCCCGCAGTCCGCCGCGCACAAGCGGGTCTCGGTCGTCCTCGAACAGCGCAGCCCGTTCGGCCGGATGGAGCGGATCGCATCGTTCCCGGTTGCCGCGCCGCCGCCGCCCGCGCATACGGTCGCATCCGCGGCGCGCGTCGTCGTGTTCTCGGCGCGCCGCGAGCGCGGGAGCGCGGGCGAGAGCGTGCTGGCGTCCTATCTCGCGGTCGGCGACGGCGGCACGCTTGCGGTGACCAACGCGCACGGCCGGATCGTCGCTTCCGCGCCGTTCTCGCATCGCGGAACCCAACGGCTGACACTGCCCGGTACGGTCGCGCTCGAGCCGGTGCTCGTACGCCTCACGGTTGGGCTCGGCAGCCAGCACGCGACGGCCGCGGTCGATCTTCCGCCGGCGCTGCCGATGGCCGCCGTGCCGGTCGCGCCGCCGAAGACGGACGCCGCCGGCGCGGACCAGCTTCCCACGGACCAGCTTCCCGAATCGGTAGCTGCGGCTGACGATCAGGCAGCGACTGCGCCGGGCGGGAGCGAGACGGTCGCGGTCATCGGCCAGCCGATCGCCGGGCGGCCGTTCATCGTCCAGATTCGCGCGCCGGCGAGCGCGATGCGCCTGCGGCTCGAAGACGACGCGGGCAGCGTGATCGAGGACGTCGCCGTCCCCGACGGCGCGCGTCGCGTCACCCTCACTGCGCCGGCCGGCGGTGGCCGCACGTACTATCTGACGTGCACCTACGGCCGGGGCAACGCCCAAGAGGTCGTGGTTCGATCGATACGCGTGCGGGCGCCCTGAGCGCGGCCGCGGCGCGCACACGACCTCCGCTCCTCGCGCGCGCGGGGACGATCGACGTCGGCCTCGCGCTCGCGATTTTCGGCGCCTTGCTCGCCGTCGTCTTCGCGGTGCGCGAGCCGACGTTCATGAACCTGTTCTGGCAGATCCCCGACGGCGTCGCGATCGCGCACGGGCACTTTCCGCAGCGGGTCGAGACGGCGATCGAGTCGGGACCGCTCGTAGCGCAGGAGTGGCTGTTCGAGGTCGCTGTCGGCTGGCTCGCGACGCACGGACTCTACCCGCTCGTCGTCGTGGGCTGCGCGCTCGCCGGGGCGGCGACGCCGCTGCTGGTGTACGCCCTCGCGCGCACCGGCGGCTGCGGCACGCTCGCGGCCGGCGTCGTCGCGTTTCTCGCCGCCGGCTCGCGTTTGGCGGCAGCCGCGGTTCGCCCGGAGACGCTCGCGGTCGACGCATTCGCGCTCGAGCTGCTCGTGCTGGCCGGACGCGCGTCCGTGTGGTGGATCTTCCCGGTCGTCCTGCTGTGGGCGAACGTCCACGCCAGTGTCCCGCTCGGCGTGATCGCTCCCGTGCTCGTCTCCGCGGGGACGTTGGTAACGAGCGGCGCGCGCAGCACGGCGTTTCGCCGCGCCGCGGCGGCGAGCGCTCTGGCCCTGGGCGCGACCCTGGCGACGCCGCACGGCGTCGGCCTCTGGGTGTATGCGTGGCAACTCGCCATCGCGCCGAATCCCGTCACGGCCCAGCTCGAAGCCTGGCGGTCGCTGTCGCTTATGAGTCCGGCCGGCGTGCTCACCGTCATCCCGGGCCTTGCGGTGTTGATCGCGGTGGGCGCCGTCATCCGCAGGCGCACGGTTCCGGAATTGCTCGTCGCCGGCGTCGTCCTCGCAGCCACGATCGTGCACGCTCGCGCTGCGGTGTTCTTGCCGGTCGCGTGGGCGCTTCCGCTCGCGCGCGCCCTCGACGAACGGACGCACATCGGTGCGCTGGCGCGCGCGGCGCCGCGCGCTCCGCTGCTCGCGCTGATCCCGTTCTGCGCGTTCTTCGCTCTGAGCGCTCCCGCGATCCAGCCGGCGCCGGATCGTGACGGACCGTGGCGCAGCGCGGCCGCGATCGCGGCCGACCACCACTTGGCGGGCAACACATACACCGACTACGGGTGGGCGGCGTACCTGACGTACCGTGGTCTGCCGTTGCGTCCGCTCATCGACGGCCACGGAGATCCGTACCCGCCGTCGGTGTGGGCCGATGCGGCCGCGCTGGAACATCTGGCTCCCAATTGGGACGAGGTCCTGCGGCGCCGCAGCATTCGTGTCGTGATCGTCGCCGCTCAGGCGCCGATCGCGCAAGCGCTCGCGCTGCGAACCGATTGGGTACTCGTCGAACGCCGGCGCGGCGTCATCGCGTACGTGCGGCGATGATTCGGAACCCGTTGCGCATCAGCGATCGGCGTTTGCAGCTCTGGGCCGGAGCGCTCACCGTATCGGGTGTCGCCGCCGCCGTTTCGTCGAGTCGGGCTCCGGTCCTCGACCTGCACGTGTTCCTGCTCGCGGGCCGGAGCGTCGGCACGGCGGCACTCGTTCATCCCGCCCACCTCGCGCAGACGTTCCCGTATCTTCCGGCGGCGGCGTTGCCGTTCGCCGCCCTCGCCCACGTGCCGGCGGCGACGAGCTTCTGGATCGACACGACAGTCATGCTCGCGTGCGCAGCGGTGGCCGGTGTCGTCGCGGCGCGCGCGTACGGACTCACGACGAGAACCGGCGTCGCGCTGACGTTGGCCTGGTTTCCCGTCATGGAGGCGCTCTACATCGGGCAGAACACGGCGCTCGGCTTGTTGTGCGCAATGCTGTGCATCCTCGGCATGGCGCGTCGATCGGTGCTGCTCACGGCGCTTCCGCTCGGCGTGCTGATGTACAAGCCGACGTACGCGCTGCCGCTCCTCGCCGTGCTGCTGCTGCGCGGGCGAATGCGCGAAGTCGGCCTCACCGCTGCCTGCGCCGCGCTCTGGTATGCGGCGAGCGTCGTCGCGACCGGCGGCGATTGGGGCTGGCCCCTCGCGTGGGCGCACATGATCGTGCGATACGTCGGCTCCGATTTCACGCACAACGCCGCGAAAGCGATCAGCATCCCGGGCCTGCTGACCCGCGCCGGCGTGCCGGCGGCAGCGATCGTCGTCGTCGCCGCAATCGTCGCGGTCGCCGCCGCGCCGCTGCTCCGGCGCGTCGACGCCCTCGAAGCGGGCAGCGCCGCCGCGCTGATCGGTTTGGCATTGAGCGCGCATGCGTGGGGCTACGATGCGGCGCTAGCGCTCCCGATGCTGTTCGTCGCGATGACGCGGCTCCCCGAACCGGCCCGCACGCGCGTCGTGTGCGCGAGCTATCTGGCCGCACCGCTCGTCTTGGTGTCGTCGGTGCTGCGGTTCGATCCGTTGGCGTTGATCGTCGTCGGAGGAACGTTCGCGTGGATCGCCGTGCGCTGCCGCGTTCCGGGGATGTTCGGTCCTCGCCGGCGCCGGCGAGGAGTTAGGGCCGTCGCCGTCATGGGCGAAGCGTTCCCGACCGTCGACGTGCACCCGGCGTAGCTCGCGCGCCATGCGCAGCAGAGCACGATGACGAGGCCGATCCAGGTCGGCGCCTTCGCCGCCAGGAGCGCGGCGGTCGAGAGCGCGCCGCCCTGGGCGGTCGAGAACGCGGTCCACGACGCGGACGCCGAGAGCGTTGACGATGCGGCGGTGTGGATCGCGCGCTCGATGATCTGCGCCGCGCGCGGATCGGGCGCAAGAGCGTTCCGCAGCAGGCTCGTTCCGACAAGTGCGCAACCGGCGCCCACCGCGATCAGCCGAAACTTCGAGGGGTAAAGCGCGCCGGCGACGGCGAGCACGCTCAACGCGGCGATGCCGGCGTTCGCATAGCCGGCGCCCAGGAGCAGCCACGGCACCGCGGTCGCGATGAGGCCGACCAGGGCGATCGGCGCTAGGCGCCGGTGCGGCGCGAGCACCGCGCACGCGAGCAGCGCGGCCGGCAGGGCCGCGGCGATCTGGGTTACGTGGACGAACGTCCCGCCGAGCATCGCGGCGGCGACCGGCAGCAGCACCGTGAAGGCGGGCCGCCCGCCGGCTGCACGGATGCGTGCGGCGGCGGCGAGTCCGGCAACAAGCAGCGCGAAATAGGAGATCGTCCCGAAGGCGAGCGCCGCAGTCGGGCTCGCGCCCAGCGCGTGGAGCAGCCACGTCGCGCTGTACTGATCGAAGTTCGCGACTTCCGAGCGGGCGTGTTCCGGGAGGACGCTCGAAAAATAGCGCACGATCGTCGCGAGGGGCATGGTGACGAGCGACAGGCCCGCGAAGACGACCCCGAACCCGGCGACCCATCTTCGCGCGGGAGACCACGCGAGCGCCAAGCACGCCGGCAGACCGATGGTGGGCTCGATCATCGTCAGCGCGCCGGCGGCCGCGGCGACGCCCCAGCGCCGTTCCTCGAACGCGACCGCACAGACGCATAGCGCCGCGACGACGACCGGAACGAGTTGGCCCAGCGAGAACGACACCAGCCCGTCGATCATCGCCAGGGACGCGATCAACGCCATCCACGGCAGTTTCGTCAGGCGGCGCAACGCGAGGACGGCGACGACGAAGCTCGCGGCCAGGACACCCTTCCAGATCCACGCGGCGACGTCGTACGGCAGTCGCGCGAGCGGTTCGAACAGCGCGATCGCGTACGGCGGCAGCGGATCCGGAACCGCCAGCTCGCGGAACCGGTAGAGGCCGCCGGCGCCGTGCGCGTGCTCGCACGTGCGCAGCGGTTCCGCTCGAGCGGGATCGCCGCCCGCGGCCGCAATTCGCGCGCCGCAATAAAACGCGGGGAAATCGGTCATCGTCTCCGGCGCGCTCAGCACGGTGAACGAGAGCAGTCTCGGCGCGACGACGATCGCGATGATCAGCACGGCGGCGTTCAGCAGCATCGCCGGTCCCCGGGCAGCCGATGACTTCACGGAACGCGAACCGCTTAGACGAGCTCGAGGCGATCGCCGATGAGGATGTCGCACCCCGCGATGGCACCGGCGCCGAGTTCGATCACGCCGGCTGCTGCGGAGCAGACCAGCGCCAAGCGGAACGGCTTCACGTCGCGGTGGATGCCGACGATGCGGCGCTGCTGGTCGACGAAAATGACGTCGATGCAGAGACGCATGCCGACCGTGTGGATCGCGCGGCAGCGCTCGAGCCAGAGCCCCTCGTCGGGATGCATCCGTGCGCGAGCCAAAAGGCCGATGGTGCGATCGAAGAAGCTCGCCGCCCGCTCGACGCGGGTCGCGAGGATCGCTCCGGTGGTGGCGTTGCGCAGGAGCGCCATCAGTGCACCGGCTCGAGCGCGAGCGTCAGCGCCACGGCGGCGATGAGATACGGCGCGAACGCGGTCGGCTGCGAGGCGCGACGGCGCAGCATCGACCAGGCGTACGCGGCCACGCACGCTCCGAAGAACGCAAAGGTCGCATCGCGTGCCCCGAGCAGCGCGCCGCCGAGCGCCGCGAGTTTGACATCGCCCCACCCCATGCCCCGTCCGCGCGAGAGCAGGGCTGCGGCAGCGAAGGGAAGGCC
>JAQBPL010000360.1 GCA_028287545.1 Vulcanimicrobiota bacterium
GAAGGTGAGCCCGTAGGCGCGTCGCGGCTTCTCGCCGTCGACGACGAAGTAACGGTGGGAACGGCAGCCCTGGTGTTCCGAGGAGTGGGAGCATGGAAATAGCGGTCGGTTCGCGACCCGGTGTCCCCCGCGGCAGCGACGAGGCCTACGTCGCCGAGATCGTTGCGCCCGGCATCGTACTGCTCGCGGTCGCACACGGCTTCGGACGCATCCGCGAACGGCCCGCGCCCGAGGTCGCCGTCCATTCCATTCGCGACAGCCTCAAACGCCGCGTCCGCGGCGAGCGGCGCGACCCGCGCAGCGCGCTTTCGAGCGCCTTCGCGGCGGCGAACGCGCGCGTGTACGCGCACTCCGGCAGCACCGAGGATTACGTGGCGTCGGGGACATCGATCACGGCGGCCCTGATCGTCGGCGACCATGCGTTCGTCGGGCACGTCGGCGCGACACGCGCGTATCTCGGGCGCGACGGCGCGCTCACGACGCTCACTACCGACGATGCGATGGGCGACGGCGCGCTCCGCCTGCTGACCCGCACGCTCGGCACGCAGCCCCTGCTCGAACCGGCGCTCGAGCACTTGCGCCTGATGCACGGCGACGCGCTCGTGCTCTCGAGCGGCGCCCTGCACGAACTGCTCTCCGAAGACGAGATCGCCGACGCGCTGCGCGCGTCGGCATCGTCCGAAGACGTCACCGCGCGCCTGCTCGCGATCGCCGGCATTCGCGGCGACGGTGCCGGCACGGTGATCGTGGGGCGCGCGTTTCACGAAGCCTCCGGTGGAGGAACGGGCCGCAAGCCGCCGGTGCGGGAAGTCGCGGTCGCGCTCACCGCGATGCTGATTGCCACGATTGTTGCGCTGGTGATGCTGCGCGCGATGTTCGCCTCAGCGTGAGTCCGCTGCTCGCACGCCTGCGGGCGTGCGTGCCGATGGTGCTCGCGCTCGTCGTCGCCGCCGCGACCTTGAGGCTCGCGCCCTCCGGCGCGCTGCCCGTCTGGCTGCCGTTTGCGCTCGGTGCGCTGGCGCTCGCTTGGCCGATGATCCGCCCGGCCGACGTCACGCGCGACGATACCCTGCCGGCGCTGGCGGTCATCCTCTCCGCGATCGGTCTGGCCGTCGTGGCGCGGCTCGAACCGAATCTCGCGCAGCGCCAGCTCGTGTGGCTCGCGATCTCGCTGATGCTTGCCGTCGCTCTCGGCCCGGCGTTCGAACGGTTCCGGGTGCTCGCGGCGTACAAATACATCTGGATTCTCGGTTCGATCGTGCTGTTCGTCGCGCTCGCGGCGTTCGGCCAGGAAGTGAACGGTGCGCGGCTTTGGATCCGCTTGGGCCAGCTGCAGTTCGAACCGGTCGAGATCATCAAGCTCTTCGTCGTGCTGTTCATGGCGTCGTATCTGACCGAGACGGCCGACGTGATCGCGCGGACGAAGCCCTGGTCGCTGCGCGCGAACGCCAAGTATCTCGGGCCGCTGTTCCTGGGCTGGGGGATCTCGATGGGGATCCTCGTGTTCGAGCGCGATCTCGGGATGGCGACGCTGCTGCTCGGCACGTTCGTGGCGATGCTGTACGTGGCGACCCGCCGCATCGATCTGGTGGTCGGTGCGAGCGCCGTCTTCGGCCTCGCCGCGCTGTGGGCCGCGACGCATTACAGTTACGTCGAGCGACGCATCGCGGTCTGGCGCGATCCGTTCCACGATCCGCTCGGCGCCGGCTACCAGGCCGTGCAGTCGCTCTTCTCGATCGCGAACGGCGGGTTGTTCGGCACCGGCTACGGTTTGGGACGCCCCGACTACATACCGAGCGTCGCGACGGATTACGTGTATGCCGCGTACGGTGAAGAGTGGGGAGCGCTCGGCTCGATCGTCCTGCTCGCGATCTTTCTCGCCCTCGTACTGCGCGCGCTGCGCGTCGCGAACCGCCAGCCGGATTTGTACGCGAAGCTGCTCGCGACGGGACTTGCCGCCGTGTTCGGATTTCAGATCGTGATCATCGTCGGCGGCGTCTTGCGGCTGTTCCCGCTCACCGGGATCACGCTCCCGTTCGTGTCGTACGGCGGCAGTTCGCTGGTGACGAACTTCCTGCTGGTCGCGCTGCTGTGGGCGATCTCCAGCGAGCGGCGCACCACCGCAAAATGATGCGCCCGCGCGCGCGTAAGGCGGCGGGAACCGTGGTCTGGTCGGTCGTGCTGGGCGGCTCGCTGCTCGCGATCGGCGTCGGGTTCGCCGGCGGACACAGCTACGGCACGGCGGTACTCGGCCCGCCGCGCATCGCGCCGCGCCCGGCGCCGCTGCCGCCCGATACGATCGAACCGCGCGATCTCGCCCGCATGCTGCGGGGCGCGCGGTCGCTCGAGGCGGCCGAGTACGATCCCGACCGGTACGGCGACCCGGACAACGCCGTCGCGATGCGCCCTCGCGGCTGGGCTCCGCGCGCGTTCGACGCGCGTCGCGAGCGCGCGCGGGTGGCGGTCCTGCTCGTCGACGCGGACCGCAGTGCGAGCGCGCTGGGCGCGTTCGTCGCCGAGCCGTATCCGATGGCGGTCGTGATCGCGCCCGTGACGCCGAGCGCGGCGCTGCGGGTCGCGCGCGAGGCGGGGCAGACGGCGCTCATCGCGTGCGGCGATGCCGCACCGGCGGCGATCGCGGTACTGCGGCGCGCGGGGGCGGCCGGCATCGCGTGCTCGACCGGTGACGACGCGCGCGCGGGCGCGCTCGTCGCGGCCAATCGCGGCGGCTTGGTGGTCGACGACCTGCTGGACGGGGACGCGCTGCTGCGCGCCGCGCGGCGCGCCGGCGTCCCGGCGATCTCGCGCGACGTGACCGCCGACGCGCGCGAGGAGGGTCCGTACGTCGACTTCTTGCTGATGCAGTCGCTGGCGATCGCCGAGCGCACCGGCGTCGCGACGGTGGCCCTCCATGCGCGTCCCGCTTCGCGGGAGGCCTTCGAGCGGTTCGCCCTTCGCGCCCAGCGCGACGGCGTCGATCTGGTCGGTCTCGGGGCGCTGCCGGCTCGATAGCC
>JAQBPL010000375.1 GCA_028287545.1 Vulcanimicrobiota bacterium
GCGCACGCAGGATAATCGTCGCGCGCGCGCCGATAGCGCGCAACGTGGAACTGCTCTGCGTTCGCCACGGGCGCACGGCCTGGAATGCCGACCAGCGCTTTCAGGGTCACACGGACGTCCCGCTCGACGACGAGGGCCGCGCGCAAGCGACGGCTCTCGGTGCGTTGCTGGCCGGCGAACGGATCGACGCCGCCGTCTCCAGCGACCTCGCGCGGGCGAGCGAGACCGCGCGGATCGTGCTCGGGACCCGCGCGCTCCCGCTCCGGCTGGACCCGGACTGGCGCGAGCTGCGCTTCGGCGACTGGGAAGGTTTGACGTGGCCGCAGATCGTCGCCGCGAACCCGCACATCGATGCGGCGAACGCGACGTCGGTGCGCACGTACGTGCCGGCCGGCGGAGAATCGTTCGCCGACCTGTGCGCTCGCGTCGAGCGAGCGGCGGAACGGATAACGAGCGAGACCGGTGAGGACGGCGTCGTGCTGGTGGCGACCCATGCGGGTCCACTGCACGCGCTGCTGCACGTCCTGCTCGGCGAGCGCGACGCGCCGGCGGTGCGCTTCCTGACCGCTTCGGTAACGCGGTTTCGGCGCGTCGACGGAATCTGGCGCCTCGCGCGCTTGAACGAGACGGCACTCGGGCGGAGCTAGCGACCCGCTATCCGTCCAGGTTACCGATCCGTTGCGCGAGGCACGCTTCGTCGATCCCCTCGCAGGCGAGCAGTTTCCGGCGAGCGCTCGCACCGCGCAGCAGCGTGACCCGGCTGGGAGCGAGGTCGAGCCACGCCGCCACGGCCCGCACGACCGCCTCGTTCGCGCGTCCGTCGATCGCGCGCTCGCGGACTGCAACGATCACGTCGGTCCCGCGCCGGCTGATGCCCGAGGCGCGCGCGCCGGGCTTTGCGACGACTTCCAGGCGCGCGGTCATCATGCGCGGAATTGCGGTCCGGTGACTCTCGCAACACGCCAAAACCGATTGAATCTTCCGCTGGGCGAAAAGGCGCCGGACGAGATCAACGTGATCGTCGAAATCCCGAGCGGTTCGCGCAACAAGTACGAATACGACAAGTCACTCGACATCTTCCGGCTCGACCGCGCGCTGCACTCCCCGATCTTCTATCCGGGCGACTACGGCTTCGTGCCGCGCACGCTGGCGCTCGACGACGATCCGCTCGACGTGCTGATCCTCGTCTCCGAACCCACCTTCAGCGGGTGTCTCGTGGTGGCGCGGCCGATCGGGCTGCTCCGCATGATCGACGACGGCAAGGAAGACGACAAGGTCCTCGCCGTCCCGGTCGGCGAGCCCGACTACGCCGACGTCCACAACTTCACCCAGATATTCTCGCACCAGTTGCGCAAGATCCAGCACTTCTTCGAGACGTACAAGCTGCTCGAAGGCAAGCACACGAGCACGGGCGGCTGGGAAGACGCCGCGACCGCGCGCCGCGTCATCGCCGAGTCGGCGCAGCGCTTCAGCGAACAGCCGGGGTAGAAAAGCCTACGGGCTGCCGTCGGCGGCGGCGAGTTTCGCGACCGCCGTTTTGAGGTCCGAAACGTCGCACTCGATCTTGAGCGCGATCTGCAGCAGGATGTTCTCCTGCAGTTCCTGGTGGTAGAGCAGCCGCGAGATCGAATCGTGATCGTGTTCGGCGCGGAGCTCGGCGTGGGCGCTCGATTGGCGCGCGCCGACGGCGAGGATGAAGATCAAGATCAGTTGGACCACGTTCGAGATCGTCAGCAAGAAGACGAACGGGAACGGATCCAATTTGGTAACCGTGCCGAAGATGATCCAAACGATCTGGAAGACGATCGCGAGCGCGAGCGCGAGCGGCGCGCCGGTGGAGTCGGCGATGCGCTTGCAGATCCGCTCGACCCCCGAGAGGTTCTCCGCGTGTTCGGCGTTGACGTCGTGGACCAGCGGGTGATCGGAAACGTCGATCGGTGCCGAGGGCGCAATAGCGGTGACGTTCATGGGCGGCCTATACGCCGCTCGTCTGCTCGGCGCCCCTACGCGCCGTTCCAGCGCGCGAGCGCCTGCGGCCGCGAGCCGGCGTCACCGTCGATCGCGGCGGCGAAGAGCTCCGCCGTGTCGACCAGGCGCGGTCCCGGGCGATTGACGTAGGCGTTGCCGTCGACCACGAACGCGCGTCCGCCGCGCACGGCGCGCAGCGCTGCAAACGCGCCGGCCGCGGCGGGCGGCAGCGACGCGACCGCCCCGACCGACGTCGCGAGATCGTAGCCGCACGGCGCGACGATGACGACGTCGGGATCGGCAGCCGCGATCGCGTCCCAGTCCAGCACGCGGCTGTTCGCGCCGGGGTCGGCCAGAATCGGTTCGCCGCCGGCGAGCTCGACGAGTCCCGGCGTCCAATGCCCGCCGCTCATCGGCGGATCGGTCCACTCGAGCACCAGCACGCGCGGCGGCGGTGCCGGCCGCACGCGCGCCGCGAGCGCGTCGACGCGGACGCGCAGTCCAGCGATCGCTTCTACCGCGCCCTCGCGCGCGCCGACGAGGTCGCCGACGAACGCGATCGTGGAGAAGACGTCCTCCAGCGACGACGGCTCTAACGAAACCACCCTAGGGTCACCACGAAGCCGCTTTGCGGCGCGGTCGACGATCTCGTAGGAGACGGCGCAGACGGCGCACAGCTCCTGCGTGATGATGAGGTCGGGTTCGAGCGACGCGAGTTTCGCGTCGTCGAGGCCGTAGAGGGACGATCCGGCATGGACGCTCGCACGGACGTGCCGGTCGATCCCCGCGGCATCGAGCTCGGCCGGCAGCAGCGACGAGGTGAGTACGGGCAGCGATCGCGCCTCGAGCGGAAAATCGCATTCGTGCGTCACGCCGACGAGCTGGTCGCCCGCTCCGAGCGCGTAGACGATCTCCGTCGCACTCGGCAGCAGGCTCACGATGCGCATCCGAGGCTGCTTCGAACGAGCAAGGCCGGGCGCCTCGGCGGCGCCCGCGCCCGTCGATGGCCCGGCGACTACTCCAAGCCCTTGACGCAAGCGTGCCGCGCGGGGGAGGAGAGGCCCGCCCGCGTGAAATTGGTCGGTCGCCTTTCCACCATCCAGGAGTCCCGCCCTGAACAAGATCAAGGTCCTCAACCCCGTCGTCGAGCTCGACGGCGACGA
>JAQBPL010000378.1 GCA_028287545.1 Vulcanimicrobiota bacterium
GCTATCTGCGCCGGGCGATGAACCGCTACGTGACGCGCGATCTTCAAACGCGCATGCGGCTCGCGCTGGCATCCTACAACGCGGGGCCGGCGGCGGTCGCACGGTACAACGGGGTCCCGCCGTATCGCGAGACGCGCGCGTACGTCGACAATGTGATGCGCACTCGCCGCGCGCTCGCCGCGAGGGTCGACGCGCACATGACGTTCGACGTAGCGGCGTTCGTTGCGAGCCGGCCGGTTGCGCCGACCGCTTCCGCCATATCGAAAAATCAGATCGCTTCGGTGAACGTCGTCGCGCCTCGGCATGCGCCGCGCAGCGCGAAGACGTACCGCAAGCACGCCGTGGCGCGCATCGAGCCGGTCCGGCCGACGCGCCTCGCGATCGCGACACCGCCGCCGCAGCAGTGGGAGACGTCGCACTCGTTCTTTGCCCGGATGCTCGGCCTGCGCCATCGTGTCCCGCGGCCGTCGACGGTCGCGGTAGGGGACGCTTCTACCGATCGACAGGTCGAGGAAACACCCGCCGTCCTGCCGCCGTAAGTGACGCCGCACGGTCGTGCAGATTCCCCCAAAAATGTGGAGTTGTGCCGGTACCCGCTACGGGGAAACCGACGCATCATGAATACGAAGTCCACCGCAGTCGAAATCATCCGCCCGCTCGCCTTGGGACTCGGCATTTTCGGGGCCGGCAGCGCGATCGGCGCAGCGCAAGTTTCGAACCCCTGCGCGCCGGCCGGCCCGGTTGCGTACGACACGTTCGATTCCGCCTACAACTCGGTCGACGGCTGGCAAAGCACATGGGATACCGGCAACTACGACCGCAACCATATCCTGCTCGGCACCGTCGGATCGTTCGCACCCTACCGCCTCACCATGCTGACTCGGCAAGGCGACAGCATGACGGTCGACTTGAAGAACGGTACGGTGATCCGTCCGAACGGAGCCAAGCCGGCGCCCGGAGAGCGCGTCGCCGTGTTCGGCTACTGGAGTAACGGCACGTTCATCGCGAACCGCGTCGTGCTGCACGGCTGACCGCCGTTCCGTCACCCACCGTCTGCGCAAAAGCCCGGCCGTCCCGTTGCGACGACCGGGCTTTTCACGCACATCGGGCAAGCGGCCGCTGGGTACTGAGCGCGCCGCGCGCGAAGCGCGCGGCATGAAACAAACGATTCCGACGATCGCCGTCGCCGTCGCCCTCGGGTTCGGTGCGGCGGCTCCCGCTTCGGCAGAGGCTCCCGCGACGATCCACGGGGTCGTCTACGAGTGCTCCACCCGTCACGCGCTCGCGAGCGCGTACGTGACACTGCGCGGCGTGGACAACGGCGATGTGTTCAACATGCGGACCGACGCGAAGGGCCGTTTCGCGCGCGTCGGACTCACGCCGGGCCGTTGGCTCATCGAGGCGTCGAGCCGGCCCGGCGCTGCCGGCGAACGCGATGCCGCCTCACGCCTGGCAATGCTCGAAACCGACGACGTGCTCGACATGGTGATCGGTACGCGGCTCCTGAGCACGGCGCGCGCGACACCTGTTCGCCCCGCCGTTGATCGCCCCGCGAACGCCAACACACCGCACCCGCTGTGCGACTCGGCCCGCGTCCCGCAAGCCCCCACGACCGCGGACCGAACGATTATCCACTGATCGCGGAGTGACACCCTGCTGGCACGGTGCCGTCGTAGCATCGGCCGATGGCGTACCCGCTCTCGTTCGGCTTCTCGGCGTTCGTCGATCCGGCCGACCTTCCGTATCTGCGTTTGCTCGAGCACTGCGCTCGCGCACGCCGTGACCTGGGCCTGCCGAGTTTGACGCGGGCTGAGCTCGAAGCGCTGCTCGAACGACGGGTGCGGGCGCCCCGCGGCGCATTTCCGCCGAACGTCGTGCCGTTGCGCGATCGCCGCCGGCAGGCGGCCGGCGACGAGGGGGCCTAGCGGTCCCAGCCCGCTCGGCTCCGAAATGGGACATCGTGTTCGATGGGTATCGGTTCGTGCGGGATCAGCGCGTCGCGTTTCGCGATCTCGACTATTTCCGACACGTCAACAACGCAGCGTACGTGACCTGGACGGAAACGCTGCGCATCGAGTACATGGTCGAAGTCGTCGGCGTGCCGATGGATGCGCAGGTCGGCATCATCATGGCCTCGCAGCGATTCGACTACGCCTATCCGGTCGGACCGGGAGAGGTCGTCGCGGTCGGAATCCGGTGCTCGCGTCTGGGCACCAAATCGCTCGACTTCGAATACGAAATCTACAGCCGCACCGCCGAGAAACTTGCAGTGCGCGGTTTCAACGCGATCGTCGCCTACGACTACGGCGCCGGCGCGTCGGTCCCAATCCCAAGCGCGTGGCGCGAAGCGATCGTCGCGTTCGAGCCGGGACTACAGGCGTAGCCGATATCCTAGAACCGGCGCCCAGCCGACGTTGCGGTCGGCGAGCGCGCCGGGAATGTCGCTGTAGCGCGACGTGAAGTTGATGTAGCGAAGACCCAAGAGCACTTCTCCGCGGCGCGAGACGCTGTGTGCGATGCGGGCGTAGCCGTCGACCTGCGTGGCGGTCTCCGGATCGCTGAACGCGACCGCCGCGTTCCCGAAGTTCGGGTGCGGGATCGAGCGCGCGTCGCGCCCGTGCATCGAGGGGTTCACCGCCGCGCCGAACTCGAAGCGGTCACGGCCGAGCGCGACGTCGCGGCCCGCCTCCAGCCGCAGCCCTGCGACGCGCGAAGACTCCATCTCCGAACCGTTCAAAAAATAGTAGTTCCCGTCGTGATACTCGTAGTAGTTCGAGGGAAGGTTGCCGTAGTCGGTGCGCTGCGTGTAAATCGTCTCCCCGATGCCGGCGAACCACCCGCCGGTGAACGCGTGCCGCACCGTGCCGTTCAGAACGGAGAGACGCGTCGTGCGTGTTCCGACGCTGGTGTTCGGCCCGTTGCCGTAATTGAAAGCGAGCGGCGGAAGGCCCTCGACGCGCAGGGACTCGCTGCCGCGGCGCAGCGTCACCTCGCCGAGCGGAAGCGGCGCGAAGGTGAAACGGTCGGCCTGGTTGCGCGCGACCTCGTGCTGCCCGTTCAGCGCGTTTACGGTGACGGCGATCGTAGCTTCGATCGGCTCGGCCTGCGCGGCCGGCGAACGCATGAAGAGCGCTGCCGTGAACGCCGCAGCGATGAAGACACCCTTGTTCATGGGCCTGCCTTTTGGCGCGCACGCGGCGGGCGCCTGTTCGCCTGGGCGGGCGGCCCTGCTAGTCCGGCGGCGCGAGTACGGCGTCGCGAAAGGCTTCCCAGCGGCCGGCCTCAATCGCTGCCCGCGCGTCGCGCACGAGGCTCGTGAGCGCGGCGACGTTGTGGTACGAGAGCAGACGCTGCGCGAGCAGCTCGCCGGAGCGGAACAGATGGGAGAGATACGCCTTCGTATACGTGGCGCAGACGCGGCAGTCGCACTGGGGGTCGAGCGGGGCGAATTCCCGCGCGTTTCCGACGTTGCGCACGTTGTACTCGACGCCGCTGCGGGTGAGCACGCGCCCGTGGCGACCGCTGCGCGTCGGGTAGACGCAGTCGAACAAATCGATCCCGCGATCGATCCCGGCGAGCAGATCGCGCACGGTCCCCACGCCCATCAGATAGCGCGGTTTCCCGGCCGGCAGCAGGGCGGCGGTGAAGCGCGCCACGCGGTCCATCTCGTCGCGCGACTCGCCGACGGAGAGTCCGCCGATCGCGTAGCCGGGGAGATCGAGTTCGACCAGTTCCGCCGCGCTGCGCGCGCGCAAGTCGTCCTCGAGACCGCCTTGCACGATGCCGAACAGGAGGGTCGGTCCGCGCCGCCACGCGGCGGCGCATCGTCGGGCCCAGGCGGTCGTGCGCTCGACGGCGCGCTCGATCTCGGCGCGCTCCGACGGCAGCTTGACGCACTGATCGAACGCCATCGCGATGTCGACGCCGAGATCTTCTTGAAACGCGACGACGGACTCCGGCGTGAAGCGGTGCGCGCTCCCGTCGAGATGCGAGCGGAACGTCACGCCGTCTTCGTCGATTTCGCGCCGCGACTCGAGGCTGAACACTTGGAAGCCGCCCGAATCGGTGAGGATCGGCCCGTCCCAAGCCATGAAGCGGTGAATCCCGCCCGCGGCGACGAGCGTGTCGCGCCCCGGGCGCAGCCACAGATGGTACGTGTTCGCCAGCACGATGCGCGCGCCGAGTTCGTGGAGGTCGCGCGGTTCGAGCAGCTTCACGTCGCCGAGCGTCCCGACCGGCATGAAGCACGGCGTGGCGACCGCACCGTGCGCCGTCCCAAGGGTCCCCCGCCGCGCGCCGCCGGATGTCGCGTGCAGCACGAAATCACCGATCACTCAATGATCCTTCGACAAGCTCAGGATGACATTTCCTTCGACAAGCTCAGGATGACAGCGGTGCGCGGAGCATGGCGAGCGTTGCGAGATATTCCGGAGGTGGCTCGCTCTCGAAGGACATCATTTGTTTTGTGCGCGGGTGCTTGAAGCGGAGGCGCCAGGCGTGCAGGGCTTGTCCCGGCAGCGGCAGGCGCGAGTCGCTGCGGCCGTAGATGCCGTCGTTGACGATCGGATGACCGAGCGCCGCCATGTGCACGCGGATCTGATGCGTGCGCCCGGTCTCCAACTTGAATGTCAGCTCGCTCGTGCCGAGCAGCCGTTCGCGCAGCGCGTAGTGCGTGACGGACGGCTTGCCCTCGGCGCGAATCGCGTACTTCATCCGGTTGCGCGGATCGCGGCCGATCGCGCCGCGGATCGTCCCCTCGAGGTCGTCGGGGACGCCGATCACGATGCCGCGGTACTCGCGTTCGATGTAGCGCGCCTGCATCGCGCGCCCCAGCGTGCCGAGCGCCGCTTCGGTCTTCGCCACCAGAATCAACCCCGACGTGTCGCGGTCGAGCCGATGGATCAGGCCGGCGCGAACGCGTTCGCCCGGAAGGGAGGCGACGTGCGCGAGCAGCGCGTTGACCAGCGTTCCGTCGGTCGCACCGTGCGCCGGGTGCGTCACCATCCCGGCCGGCTTGTCGACGACGAGCAGATCCTCGTCCTCGTAGGCGATCTCGAGCGCGATCTCTTCGGGATCGGCGCTTAACGCTTGCGGTCCTTCGATCGCGTATTCGACCGCGTCGCCGAACTCGAGCAGGGTGCTCGGTTTTCCCGCCGCGCCGTTGACCGTCGCGGCCCCGGCGCGCAGCGCCGCGGAGACGTGCGAACGCGAGAATCCGGTGAGCCGCGTCAGGAGAACGTCGAGCCGCGTCCCGGCATCGGCGTCGTCGACGACGTGGCTCAGGTGCGCGCCTCGCGGCGCAGCGATGCGATGATGAGCAGCCCCACGCCGATCGTGATCGCCGAATCTGCCACGTTGAACACGTTCGGCCAAATCCGGTAGAAGTCGATGAAGTCGACGACCCATTGATGCTGGAAGCGGTCGACGATGTTCCCGATCGCGCCGCCGACGATCATGCCGAACGCGACCCGCACGAGCGCCGAGCGCTGGACGGCGTCGCGGAACGCATAGGTGAAGATCGCGAGGACCGCCACCGCCAGCACGATGAGCAGCAGCGGCGAGTTGCCGAACATCCCGAACGCGCCGTGCGTGTTCTGTACGTACGTGCACCGTAGGAGGCCCGGGATGACCTCACGCTGCGCGCAGCCCATGCCGTGGTCGAGGATATAGGTCTTGGACCAGCGGTCCAGGACGAAGACCACGATCGCGACGAGCCACAGGAGAATCACCGGTCGGCCGGTTCTGCCAGCCCTCACCGAACTCCCGGCACCTTCACAGACTCGGCGGCTTCACGTACTGATAGAAGTAGCCGGCGACGCGGCCGAACGAGCCCGTGACGAGCACGATCCCGGTCGCCACCAGGAACGCTCCGGCGCCAATCTCGATCGCGCCGAGGTAGCGTTTCACCCGGTTGAGCGCCCCGAGGGCGCGAGAGATCCCCGCCGCCGTGAGGAAGAACGGCAGCGCCAGCCCCATCGAGTAGACGAACAGCAGGAAGGTGGCCTGGGCGAACTTCTCCTGCGTGGCGAGCGCCAGAATCCCGGCCAGGATCGGCCCGACGCAGGGCGACCAGCCGGCCGCGAAGGCGAGCCCGACGAGGAACGACGCCACGTACGAGCGGTTCGCGCTGCGGTATTGCGGGCGTTTGTCCATCATTAGGAACGGAATTTTGAAGACGCCGATCATGTTCAGGCCGAGAATGATGACGACGACGCCGCCGATCTTCGCGATCCACTCGCGGTAGTCGATCAGTACCGTACCGATTGCGCTGGCAGTGAAACCGAGCGCCATGAACACCACGGTGAACCCGGCGATGAACGCGAGCGCATGGAACATCACCCGCGCGCGGTCGCCGGCGTCGGTCTGCGCCTTGAGTTCCTCCAAGCTCGAGCCGGTCAGGAACGAAAGGTAGGCCGGGATCAGCGGGAGGACGCACGGCGAGATAAATGACAAAACGCCTGCGGCGAAGGCGGTCAGGATGTTGACGTTACTGGTCACGATGCTCCCGATGATGGCGTTCGACGGCCCTGGGACCCGGCTCAGCGTCCCAATGGTGGCAAGGACCCCCGCCCATCGCGGGTTCCCCGGGTCGCCCATTCGGTGAGTACGGCGGCCGGGCGTGCCGGCCCCGTGCCGCGTCCGGCGCGGGGACGCGCATGACGCGCGCCGTACTTCCAGCCAGGTGAGCCATTGGTTCGTCTATCCGAAAATCGACCCGATCGCGTTTCATATCGGGCCGGTCGCCGTGCATTGGTACGGTCTGTCCTACCTGTTCGGCTTCATCTGCGTGTTCTTGTGGATGAACCGCCCGGCCGGACGCCGGCGGCTTGGCCTTACCACCGACGAGATCCAGGACTTCCTGGTCTACGCGCTGGTCGGGGTGCTGATCGGCGGGCGGGCGCTGTTCGTGATCGCCGACATCATCACCAACCACAACGCCGGCGACTACTTCTCGCACCCGCTGAAGTTCATCGCGATCTGGGAAGGCGGGATGGCGTTCCACGGCGCGCTGGTCGGCGTGATCGTGGCGATCCTGCTGTTCCTGCGCAAGCACCGCGGGCTCACGTTCGGCGTGCTGGCCGACGAAGTGGTCGTCCTGCTCTCGATCGGCATCTTCACGACGCGGGTCGTCAACTTCATCAACGACGAGCTGCTGGGGAAAATCTGCCTGCCGGACCACCCCTACTGCATCCTCTTTCCGAGCGATCCGCTGCACTACCGGTACCCCTCGCAGCTCTTCGAAGGGATCCTCGACATCCTCACGCTGCCGATCGTGCTGCTCGTCTACCGGAGCAGGCCGCCCGACGGCGTGGTGGCGTGGACGTGGTTCACGGTGTACGGCATCACGCGCTCCATCGCCGAGATCTGGCGCGAGCCCGGCTTCACCGTCGCGGGGCTCTCGGGCGGCCAGCTCGTCGCGATCCCGCAGATTCTCATCGGCGTCGCGATGCTGATCTACTCGTACCGGCGCGGGACCCGAACGGAGGCACGGTGAAGGACTCCTTCCATGCCCCACGCCACCGAAACGGTCGCGGAGCGCGTGGCCGCGTTGCGCGAGCGGGTCGACGAGGCCGCCCTCGCCTGCGGACGTGAACGCGGATCCGTCGCGATCCTCGCGGTCACCAAGACGCACCCGCGCGACGCCGTGCTCGACGCCCTGGGCGCCGGTCTGCACGACGTCGGCGAGAACTACGTGCAGGAAGCGCGTCTGAAGTACGCCGACCTGCCGCCGTGCACGCGGCACTTCATCGGGCACGTGCAGACGAACAAGGCGAAAGCGATCGTCGCGCTGTTCGACGTCGTGCAGAGCGTCGACCGGCTCGATGCCGGGCTGGCGCTTGCGAAGGCGGCCCGAGACGCCGGGCGCCGTCTGCGCGTTCTCGTTCAAGTGAACGTCTCGCCGGCCGAACGATTCGGGATCGCACCCGCGGAGGCGCCGCCGCTCGCGGCGCGCCTGCGCGACGAAGGTCTCGACGTCGACGGCGTAATGGCGATCGGTCCGCTGCACGGCGACGTCGACGCGGCCTTCGCGGTCGCCCGCGAAACGTTCGAACGGGTGGGCGGCACGACGCTGTCACTGGGGATGTCGGGTGATTGGGAACGAGCCGTACGACACGGTTCGACGATGGTGCGCCTAGGAACCGCGATCTTCGGACCGCGGCCGGCGCGGGAAAGGAACGCAGCATGAGCGTCTTCGCGAAAATCGGATCGTGGTTTGCGATCAACGATGAAGATGAAGAAGAGATCTACGCCGACGAGGTCGGCGCGAAGCGCAACGTCGTCCCACTGAGCGACGCGTCGCGCCGGCCCGGCGGCTCGGTCGCCGTGTTCGCCCCCCGCTCGTTCTCCGACGTCACGGAAATCGCCGACGCCCTGCGTTCGCGCCAAGTGGTGATCGTCAACGTGCAGGGCGCGGACCGCAACCTGCTCCAGCGCGTCGTCGACTTCACCTCCGGCGTCGCCTACACGATCGACGGCCGCATACAAAAACTCGCCGAAGCGATCTATCTGGTCGTTCCGTCAGGCGTCAACGTCAACTCCGCCGGCGTGAAAGAACAGCTCGACAACGACGGCATTCTCGGTATCAAGGATCTGCGCTAGTGGCGAAGCTCACCATTATCGACATCCAGCACAAAGAGTTCAAGAAGTCCCTTCAAGGCTACGATCGCAACGAGGTCAACGAGTTTCTCGACGAGATCATCGAAGCGCT
>JAQBPL010000384.1 GCA_028287545.1 Vulcanimicrobiota bacterium
TGGATTTGCTGGAATTCGCGGTCGAGCAAGCCAACGACGGCATCGCGATCATGCGATTCACGGGAGACGTGGACGTGCCGATTCGCATCGTGTATGCCAACCAGACCATCGAACGGCTGAGTGGCTATTCGCGCGAAGAGCTTTTGGATCCGTCGAACCCGTTTCTTCAGGTTCAATCGCAGAATCGTGCGCTCTACGAAGCCCACTTTGTCGATATTCGCGCGGGGCGACCGGTCCGGTTCGAGGTCGAGCTCGGCGGAAAGGATCGTTCGAGCTGGACGGATATCCGCTGGTCGCCGCTCCGGTACGGCGGCGGCGAAGTAACGCACTACGTCGCGGTGCTGCGAGACATCACGGAGCGCAAGCGCAACGAGGAACAACTCTTGCTCTTGCAGTCGATCCTTTCGGAAACGTCGGACTTTATCGTGATCGCCGATGCGACGCGACCATCCGAAGGCGGTCCGAAGGTCACGTATGCCAACCCTGCCTTCGCTGGGATCGTCGGCCTCAAAGGCGACGAGGTGGTCGGTAAAGGGCTCGTGGAGTTTCTCAGCCCGAGCAACGATGGGAAGTTCGCCGCCGGCCTCGCCGCGCGATTCGAGCGCCATCAGAGCATCGCGAATGAATTGCTGCTGCGCCGCGCCGACGACGGCAACGACGTGTGGATCGAACTGATCGGGCATCACGTCCGCGGTGAAGGCGGTCGGCCCGTCTCGTGGTTCTTGATCGGAAAAGACATCAGCGTACGCAAGCAGAGCTACGCGCAGACCGTGCAGCTCATGACGGCGCTCGATCTCGCCGAAGAGCCGATCGCCATCTACGGCGTGATCAAACCGCACGAGTTGGAGATGCAGCACATGAACGAGCGAGCGACGGCGTTCGATCGGCTGCTCTTCGAGAACGTGCTGCTCGACCCGTCCCAACGCGAGTGGATCGAGAGCGTGTGGCCGGCGCTCGAGAGCGGGCGCAGCGTCAACCGCCTGGTCCGCGCGGCCGAGAACGATTTGCGGCGTTGGGTGACGCTCGAGATACGGCCGCTGGGCACGGGGAAGGGTTCGCTCACCTCGATCATCGCGATCGAGCACGGGCTGCGATACGCCACGTACGACGTGCAGGCCGACGGCGTCGCGACGGCGCTGGCACTCAGCCGCGAGATATTACGCTACGCGGATCTGGACGCGCGGCGCGACGCCTTCCTGGAGGTACTCCGCGCAGAGTGGGGCGCGACGGGTGCGTTTCGCCCCACGAATGACAGCGTAGACGTCGTGTTTCGCGTGAAAGATCGCAGCGGTTTCGCGGTCATGCCGGGCGGCGTGCTCTTCGAGCTGCCGACCGCCGTTGACTTCTCGTGGTCCCCGGACAATCCGCGGCGCCGGCTCGTTGCGCTGCGGCTCTTCTTGGAAACGCTGGCCAACTCCGACTAGCGCGGCCGTCACTTCGGCTGAAAGGCCGGGTCTCCGAATTGCCACAGGAGGAACGAGTACTCGTCGGTGCTCAGCGCCACGGCCTGGGTGCGTGAGCCGCCGATCAGCCCGTGGCCGCCGTCGTAGTCGACGCGAACGAAGATGGGACGGTCGCTCGCGGTCGCATCCTGCAGGGCCGCGGCCATCTTCGCGGCTTGCCACGAGTCGACGCGCGGATCGTTGATCCCGGTCGTCAGCATCACCGCCGGATACTTCGTGCCTTTCACGACGTGGTGAACGGCGCTGGTCGCGTAGAGGTTCTTGAAGCCGGCTTCGGTCTTGACGCTGCCGAATTCCGGAACGTTGGGCGGGCCGTTGGGCGTCGTCTCGATGCGCAGCTGATCGGAGACCGGGATCTCGTCGAGCACCGCCGCGAAAAGCTGCGGGGCGCGGTCGATCGCGCCGCCCATCGTGATCCCGCCGGCGCTGCCGCCGCGCGCGCCGAGCTTGGCGGGCGAGGTGTATTTCTGCGCGACGAGCCACTTCGCGCAATCGATGAAGTCGGTGATGGTGTTGACCTTCTTCGCGTCCTTGCCGGCGAGATGCCATTCCTCGCCGTACTCGCCGCCGCCGCGGACGTGCGCGTACGCGAGCACGCCGCCGCGCTCGAGAAAGGCCATCCGGCCGGCGGAGAATCCGGGATCGGTCGAGATCCCGTACGAACCGTACGCATAGAGCAGGGTCGGGTTCGTTCCGTCGAGCTTGATGTCGCGTCGGTGCACGATCGAGAGCGGGATCGCTGTGCCGTCCGTCGCCGGCACTTTGACCTCGTCGGAGGTGACGGACGAGTAGTCGACCGGTGAGGGCGCGTCCAGCTTCGTGTCGGCCAGCGTCTTCGCGGCCGGGTCGTAGGCGTACCAGAGCGGCGAGCTCGTCCACGACTCGAGCTGGGCGAGGAAGCCGGGCCGATCGTACTCGGTCGCCAAGCCGCTGATGGTGCCGTTGACCGGCAGCGGAATCTCGGAGCGGCTGCCGTCGTATCCGACGCGCGTGATGCGGCCCAGACCGTCTTCGCGGGACTGGACGTAGAGCGCGTCGCTCGCGGTCGCGATGTTGTCGATCACGCGCGTGCCGGTCGGAATGACGTCGGTCGCGGCGGCAAAGCTCCCGGTGGTCGGAAACTTCACGACGCGGAAGCGCGGCGCGTCCTTGGCGGTGAGCGCGTAGACGGTCGACCCATGCACGACGGCGCTGGTGACCTTGTCTTCCGGTTTGATGACGAGCTTCCACGGGATCGCCGCGGGCGAACCGCTCAGCGACGTTTTCGGCGCGACGTACACCGTCATGAAGCGGTCGACGCCGTTGATCAGCACGCCCGAGACGAACGGCGATTCCGGCGTCACGCCGAGCGCCGCGAAGGCCGTCGGCGCGACCGTGAGCGCGGGGCTGACCCCGGCTCCGAACACGGCGACGTCGGTCGATTCCGGCCGGCCGAGCACGTGCCGATAGGTCCGGATGTTCAGATACTTCGCCGTCGGCGGATCGCTGGGGCCGACGACTTGGCGCTTGAAATAGTAGAAGGCTTTGCCGTCGTCGCTCCACGACGTGACGCCGAAGTCTGCCCGCGTCGCGACGTCGGGCAGCATCTTGGCGGTGGCGACGTCGACGACGTGGACGTTCGCCTGTTCCGAGCCGCCCGCGGAAAGACCCACCGCGACGAGCGTCCCGTCGTCCGAGGGGACGAAGTACGAAATCGCCTGGCGGGGACCGCTCATCGTATCGGGGTCGACCAGGAGGCGTTCGGTTCCGTTCACGCGCGCGAAGAGCTTCGCGGAGTTCGCTCCGGGCGGGGTCTTCTCGTAGACGTATGCACCGTGATGCACGACGACTCCCGACGAGACGTTCGTCGTGTCGAGCAACTGCTTCAGCCGCGCTTCGAGCGCTGCGCGGGCGGGGATCGCATCGAGCGCCGTGTGCGTGCGATCGTTCTGCGCTTTGAGGTAGTCCAGAAGGTCCGGACCTTTCGCTTCCATCCAGCGGTACGGGTCGACCACCGTCGTTCCGAAATAGGTGTCGGTGACCGGGATCTTCTTGGCGGCCGGCGCCGGCAGCAGCGCGGCTTGCGCAGCCGTACCGAGCGTGAGGATTGCGGCCGCCGTGACGGCGAGCACGGAACGATGCATGGCGGCAACGTTGGTTCGTCCGGGCCGCCGCGCCTGCCGCGCCGAGGCGCCGCTCGGCGATACGGCCCAAGAACCTCGTGCGACGGTCGAGAAGGGCCTCCGGTGACCATCGAGACCGAGCGCCTCCACCTGCGCGAACCCGCCGACGGCGACGTCGAACTCCTGCGCGAGTACTATCGGCGCAACGCCGCTCGCTTCGATGAGTGGGGCGAGGGCCGCCGCGACGTCGTGGAGGAGCACCGGGCGTGGATCGCCGCCCGGCATGCGGAACGCCGGAACGGCGCGCCGGCGGCGTTTCTCGCGCTCGACCGGGATACCGGCGCAACCGTAGCCGTCGTCGTGCTGAGCGGATTTTCGATCGAACCGCCGAGCACCATGCTCAGCTACTCGGTCGACGGAGCATACGAGGGTGCCGGGTTCGCCAGCGAGGCCGTCCGCGCCGTCGTCGACTACGCCTTCCCCGCCTTCGACCTGCGGACGATCACGGCGCACTACGACCCCGCCAACGCGCGCAGCGAACGGCTGCTGCAGCGGCTCGGCTTCCGCGAGCTGGCCCGCATGGGGCCGATCATGCTGCC
>JAQBPL010000003.1 GCA_028287545.1 Vulcanimicrobiota bacterium
TTCGCGCTCTCGATCTCAAGCGACATCGTACGTCCAGCCGTCGTACGCGGCGAGCGTCTTGACGCCGGTCGCGTCCTCGAGCTCGTACGCGAGCCGCTTCGGATCGCGCTCGAGCATCCGCGTCCCGAAGTGCGACATGATCGCGACGCCCGGGCGGATGCCGTCGATCAGCACGCGCGCGTCGTCGTACGTGAGATGGTCCACGTCCATCGAGTCGCGGTAGCGCAGCACGTTGAGCACCAGCACGTCGGGCGCGTGGGCGCGATAGTCGTCGACGATCGCATCGAAATAGCGCGTGCACGGCAAATATGAGATGCCCGCCGACGCGGTGCGGAAGTGCAGCCCGTAGGTTTCGACCGGATGCTGCAGGCGCAGCGAGGCGCGCAGTTCGATCGCGCCGACCGCGAACGGTCCGCCGTTCGCCTCGACCAGCCACTCGCGGGGCACGAAGCGGCGCGCGTACGGGAACACGACCGGCTGCATCGCCTCGTCGAGCGCGTCGCGCGGAGCGCAGAGCGCGCCGCGCGGGCGCCAGCCGCCCTGACACATCGCTTCGATCATCGCGTTGACGTCGCCGGAATGGTCGAGGTGTTTGTGCGAGAGCACGATGGCGTCGAGCGTGGCCGGGTCGCACGGCGGAGTTTGGGTGAGCGCCCGGACGAGGGCGCCCGGCCCCGGATCGACGTGGATGTTCGTCCCGTCGGCCTGCAGCCAGAAGCCGCCCGACGAGCGGATCTGCTTGGCGACGACCCAGCGCGCGCCGCCGGTGCCGAGAAAGCGCAGCGTGACCACCGACCCGCCGTTCGCAGCCGCAGGCCGAACCTCCGCCGGGCCGCTCGCGCAGGAGTCGCTTGTTAGGTGAACCTAATTAGGCTTGCCTAATGTCTCGTCTCCCGCCTCTCGCAGCTCTGGTTCTCGCGGCGGCCGCCGGGCTTTCACCTCGCTCGGCCTCGGCGATCCCGGTCTTCGCGCACCGCTACGGGATGACGTGTCAGGCGTGCCACACGGAGGTCCCCCACCTGACCCGTTTCGGGGAGGCCTTCCTGGCGAACGGCTACCGGATGCCGGGGCTGAAGGCGAGGCCCGCCTTCCCGGTAGCCGTCCGGATTCAGCTGGGGTATTCGAGCGCGGCGCCTCCGGCGGACGCGCAGCTGCCGCGGACCATCGTCGATGAGGTGGAGTTCCTGATCGGCGGCGCGGTCGGCTCGCGCGGATCCTACTGGACCGAGCTCTACGCGGTCGACGGCGGCCGGGTGGGGCGCGCCCGCGACGTGTGGGCGGGCTGGCGAGCGACGCCTCTCGGCGCGCGGGTCCCGGTGACGATTCGTGCCGGCCAGATGACGCTGCCGCTGCCGGTCGACCCGGAGACGTTCCGCGAGACGACCGACCACTACGCGATTTGGGATCAAACGGCGGGTGAAAACCCGTTCACGTTTTTCGAGCCGAAGATCGGCGCCGAGATCGCGCTCGGCGACTCCCAGCGCGGGTTGAGCGGAACCGTCTCGCTGCTCGCCGGGCACGACCCGGGTTCCGGTCTCCCGACGCACGGGCGCGACACGTTCGCCGCGCTGCAGCACGCGGCCGGCGAGTTCACCGTGAACGTGTACCGGTACGACGGTTCGCGACGGTTGAGGGGCGCCGACGACCGTTTCTGGCGCACCGGCTACGGTGTGGGCTGGGAACGCCGCCGCACGCGGGTCGACGCGGTGTACCAGAGCGGCAACGACACCAGCGCGGGCACGTTCGGCGAGGCGCTGCAGACCAGCGGAGGGTTCGTGCAAGTACGGCAGGCGCTGGGCGATCGAACGTTCGCGCTCGCGCGCTGGGACGCGACGCAGGGCACCGCCTTCGCGCGCGCGTTCATCTACGGCGCCGGCTGCCGCCTCTCGCGCAACACGCGCTTGACGCTCTTCGACACAGCGCAGCGCGCGCCGGGCGGCGCGACGCAGCATGTGATCTCGTCATCGCTCTTATTGGCGCTGTAAGACCTCGGCGCGGCGCTAGCCGACCGACGCGGCGAATCCGGCGAGCGCGCGGCCCATCGCAGCGAGTTGCGGATCGTGCCCCTTCAGCGCGTAACGCGCCGCGTAGTATAGCGGATCGCTCCACGAAACGCGGGTCTCTCCGTCTTCGCCCTGCCACACGAGGAATCGCAACGGGAGGTCGAGTGCAAGCAGCGGTGAGGCGAGCATCAGCGGCGTGCCGGCGGCGCCGTTGCCGAAGACGAGGACCTGCGTCGGAGGCATCGTGAGACCGGCCGCCGCGGCGTTCGCCGCATGATCGATGCGCGCGAAGATCGTGTTCCCGGCCATGCGCACCGTCGCCGCCAGGCGGTCCACCGTCTCGGGAACCGGATAGCGGCTGTGTGCGGTGATGACGCCGATCGGGGCGTCCTGCGTCGGTTCCATAGCGCTCGCGCTACAGCATCTCCGGGCGGATCGTGAAGACGAGGTCGTCGAGCGTTGCGAGGCGATCGAGGTTGGCGACTGCGCGCGGGAGTTCGTTGCGGAAGAAAAAGCGGCATGCGGCGAGTTTGCCGGCCATGAAGTCGTCGGGCGGGGCGGCGGCGGCGACGCGCGCTTGCGCGAGCCAACGCCACGCGACGGCGATCGTGCCGAACGCATCGAGATAGGCCGTCGACTCGGCGAGCGCGCGCTCCGGCCCCAGTTCGATCTGCGCTTCGAGCAGCGTGCGCGTCACCTGCGCGAGCCGGTCGCGCGCGGCGGCGAGCGCGATGCTCTCTTCGTGCAGCCGTTCGACGCCGCGGGCTGCGTCGACGTCGCGCGAGATCGCCTCGAGAAACAGCCGCAGGCCGGCGCCGCCGTTCAGGCGGACCTTGCGGCCCAGCAGATCGAGGCCTTGAATGCCGGTCGTTCCTTCGTGGATCGGGTTGAGCCGCTGGTCGCGCCAATAGCGTTCGACCGGATAGTCCGGCGTGTATCCGTAGCCGCCGAGGATCTGAATGGCGAGCGACGTCGATTCGATCCCGCGTTCGGCGGGCCATGTCTTGGCGATCGGCGTCAGCACGTCGACCAGCAGGTTCGCGGCGTCGCGTTCGCCGGCGTCTTCCGACGCGGTCGCGACGTCGACGAGATGCGCGCAGTACAGCACCAGCGCGAGGCCGCCGTCGGCGATCGCTTTTTGCGCCAGCAGCATGCGCCGCACGTCGGCGTGATCGACGATCGGCACCGGCGGCGAGAGCGGGTTTTTGTCGGTGAGGCGACGGCCTTGCGGACGGTCTTTGGCGTATTGCAGCGAGTACTCGTACGCCGCGACGTTGAGCGCCGCCGCGCCCGCGCCGACCGCGATGCGCGCCTCGTTCATCATGTGGAACATCTGGCGCATCCCGTCGTGCGGCGCGCCGACCAGATAGCCGACGCAGTCGCCGCGCTCGCCGAAGGTCAGCACGGTGTTCACCACACCGCGCTGGCCCAGCTTGTGGTTGAGCCCGGTCACGACGACGTCGTTGCGCTTCGTCGCGTTCCCGCGTTCGTCCACGAGGAACTTCGGCACGATGAACAGCGAGATTCCCTTGACGCCGGGCGGTGCGTCCGGCAGCTTCGCCAGCACGAGGTTGACGATGTTATCGGAGAGATCGTGCTCGGCGGCCGAGATCCACATCTTGCTCCCGGTCAGACGATACGTCCCCTCGCCCGCCGGCACGGCCTGCGTCGTGATGTCGCCGAGCGACGAGCCGGCGTGCGGTTCGCTCAGCGCCATCGTGCCGAAGTAGCGCCCTTCGATCATCGGCGTCATCCAGCGCGCGCGCTGCTCGTCGTCGCCGAACGCGGCAAGCAGATGCGCAGCGCCGATCGTCAGGAACGCATACGCGTTGGCGGAACCGTTGGCGGCGTTGAAGACGATCCCGGCCGCCGACGAGATCGTCGACGGGAGCTGGAGGCCGCCGTCGGCTTCGGAGAACGTCGCGCCCATGAAGCCCGCGTCGACGTACGCGCGCACCGCGCGCTTGAGCGATTCGGGAGTCGCGACGTTGCCGTCGACGAGCCGGAACGGAAAGGCGTCGAGCTCGGCGGCGAACGGCGCGAACGCGTCACCCGCGATCTCGTACGCCGTGTCCAGGATGCCGGCAAGCGTCGCGCGATCGTGGTCGGCGAAATACGGCAGGCGCAGCAGCGCCGCGACGTCGAGGACCTCGAAGAGCTGAAAGTCGAGTTCGCGGCGGCGCGGAGCGACGCGGGTCGCTGGGGAAGCGAGCATCCCTGTTAATTCGGGAAACCTGCGCCCCCTCATCCCGAGCTTGTCGAGGAACCTCTCGTGTCGCGCTGAGCTCCGTCGAAGCGCGACCCCCAATGCCCGCGGCCATCGTGGCGTCGCCCTCGACTACGCTCGGGCGACATGGGGGCCCCTCGACAATCTCGGGGTGACACGGTTTATGCTAGGGCGGTTAGGGTTGGGAACGTGCCGCCGACGATGGCGGCTGAGGGGCGGCCGAGCCAGCGTTCGAGCACGGTTGCGTAGACGCTGCGGAAGTCGGTCGTGAACGCGAGGTTGCCGGCGTTGAGGCGCGCGAGATCGGGGTGGTCGCCGTAGATGCCGCCCTTGACGCCGCCGCCGATCAGGAAGACCGGCGCCGCTTCGCCGTGATCGGTGCCGCGGCTGGCGTTCTCGGGGACGCGGCGGCCGAACTCGCTGAACGTCATCGTCAGCACGCGGCCGTCGTTGCCGTGCGCCGCGAGGTCGTCGTAGAACGCGGCGATCGCGTTGCCGAAATCGGCCA
>JAQBPL010000039.1 GCA_028287545.1 Vulcanimicrobiota bacterium
CGCTCGGCGAACGCGGTGAGATCTGCATCGCCGGACCGAACGTGATGAAAGGCTACTGGAAGAACCCGCAGGCGACGGCCGACTCGATGACCGCCGCCGGCTTCTTCCGCACCGGCGACGTCGCGTAAATGGACGAGGACGGTTTCGTCTTCATCGTCGACCGCATCAAGGACATGTTGCTGTGCGGCGGATACAACGTGTATCCGCGCAACATCGAAGAGGCGATCTACACGCATCCCGCCGTCGCCGAATGCTCGGTCATCGGCGTGCCGGACGAATACCGCGGGCAATCGCCCAAAGCGTTCATCGCGCTCAAGCCAGGCGCGGAGCCGTTCACGATCGACGAGATCAAAGACTTTCTCAAGGACAAGCTCGGCAAGCACGAGATGGTGCAACAGATCGAGTTCCGCGCTTCGTTGCCGAAGACGCCGGTCGGAAAGATTCTGAAGACCGCGTTGTACGAAGAGGAGGCCCGGCGGCGCGCGGCCGCCGGCGTCACCGCCTGATGGCAGACTCCGTCAAGGACCCGATGGCGCTCTGGCGCGACCTGCTGGGCCAATGGGAAAAGAGCGTGAACGCGCTCGCCAACGAGACGATGGGCTCCGAGGAGTACAGCCGTTCGATGAACGGCGCGATGGGTCTGACGCTCAAGATGCAAGAGTCCATGAAGGACGTCATGGCCACGTATTTGGCGAACATGAACCTGCCGAGCCGGGTCGATTTCACGCGGCTCGACGAGCGCGTGCAGGGGATCGAAGGCCGGCTCGATCGCATCATCGCGCTGCTCGAGCGCGGCGCGCTCGCGGGCGCCGCGCCGTCGACGCCGACGGCACCGCGTCCCCCGCGCACGAAGCGCCCGCCCTCGGTCGAACGCAAGGCTTGACGTGAACGCCGCACCGGACGGCGCGGAAACCCTCACCCGCATCCAGGGTGAGGTCGAACGCGCCATCCAGCGCAGCATCAAAGGGATCGAATACATTGCGTCGCCGTCGATCTCGGTCGGACCGACGCCCAAAGACGTCCTTTACGAGCAAGGGACGCTGCATCTGTATCACTACCACCCGATGAGCGAGGAGATCTACCGCATCCCGATTCTCATCGTGATGGCGACGAGCAATCGCGGCTACATCCTCGACCTCGCCCGCGGCCAGAGCTTCGTCGAGTTCCTGCTGCTCAAGGGATACGACGTCTACCTGATCGACTGGAGCCCGCCGAGCGCGGCGGAGAAGACCCTGCGCTTTGAGGACTACGCGCAGCGCTTCATCCCGGAGTGCGTTCGCCGCGTGCGCGAGGACAGCGGCGAAGAAGACCTCACGATCATCGGCTACTGCATGGGCGGCGTGCTCTCGGTGATGTACGCGGCCCTGCATCCCGAAGAGACGCTGACGAACCTGGTCTGCTTCACGACGCCGATCGACTTTTCGCAGATGGAGCTGTTCGCGAAGTGGTCCGACAAGCGCTACTTCGACGTCGACCGGCTGGTCGAGGCAACCGGGAACGTCCCCTCGGAGCTGATCTTTCAGTCGTTCGACATGCTGCGTCCGGCGACGCGCATCGCCGGGCAGTTTCAGTTGTGGGACAACATGTGGGATGAGAACTTCGTCAAGTCGTTCCGCGCGTTCGAACGCTGGTCGACCGACACGCTGCCGCTGGCCGGCGAGTATTTCCGCCAAACGATCAAAGAGCTGATCTGGGAGAACCGGTTGTTCAAGAACGAACTCAATGTGGGCGGACGCGTCGCGGATCTCCGCAACATCACCGCGCCGATCTTCCACGCGATGGCGGAGCACGACCACATCGTGCCGTACGCGGCGGCGAAACCGCTGCTCGAAAACGTCGGCTCGACCGACAAGGAAGAGGTCGTGCTCAAAGGCGGACACGTCAGCTTGGTCGCGGGGGCGAACGCCTCGAAGCGGCTGTGGCCGAAACTCGACGCGTGGCTCGCGGGCCGCTCGGTATGAACGGCACCGAAGCGCGCCCGTATCCGCGCACGGTCACGGTCGGCGGCGCCGATGTCGAGCTGCGCTCGATGCGCGCCGGCGACGAGGCGGCCGTGCTCGCGTTCGCGCGCGAACTGCCGACCCACGACCTGCTGTTCCTGCCGCGCGACATCACGCATCCGAAGGTGCTCGACGCCTGGGTCGGCGAGATCGAACGCGGCGCGATGATCAGCCTGCTCGCCGTGCGCCGCAACGATGTCGTGGGAAACGCGACGATCGTGCGCGACCCGCTCTCGTGGTCGCCGCACGTCGGTGAGCTCCGCGTGGTGGTGGCGCGTTCGGTGCGCGGCAACGGTCTCGGCCGCATCCTCACGGAGGACGCCTCGTCGATCGCGATTGGTCTGGGCATCGAGAAGCTCGTCGCACACATGACGGTCGACCAGCTCGGCGCGATCTCCGTCTTCGAGGGGATGGGCTACCGCGCCGAAGCGCTGCTCCGCGACCACGTAAAAGACCGCGACGGCCGCAAGCACGACCTCGTCATCCTCAGCCACGACGTCGAAACCGTCCGCACCCGAATGGCCGCCTACGGCCTCGACAACACCGCCGAATGACCGTCGCCGTCACGCTGAGCGGCGTTGTCACCCCGAGCTTGTCGAGGGGGCCTCGTCACGCGTCGTGGCCTGCGGTGCAACACGAACGCAAGGCACGAGGGTCGCTCGACGAGCTCGCTCCCCGAAGGGCCCTTCGACAAGCTCAGGGTGACAGCGGTGTCGCTCACCGTGACAACGCTGTTCAGCGTGACCCCAGATGACCGATATCTCCGAACTCTTCTCCCTTGCCGGGCGCACCGCGCTCGTTACCGGTGCGTCGAGCGGCCTTGGGCGGCATTTTGCGCGGGTGCTGCATGATGCGGGTGCGTCGGTCGTGCTGGCGGCGCGGCGGGTCGATCGCATCGAAGCGGACGCGAGGGCGTTCGGCGAGCGCGCGAGCGCGCTGCGGATGGACGTCGCCGACGAGGCCTCGATCGTCGACGGCTTCGAACAGCTCGCAAAGTCGCATCCCCCGATCGACATCCTGGTCAACAACGCTGGCATCAGCGGTTCGAACATGATGCTGCAGATGGAGACCCAAGAATGGGACGACGTCGTCGCAGTCAACCTGCGCGCGCCGTTTCTGGTGGCGCGCGAGGCTGCGCGCAGGCTCGTCGCCGCCAAGACACCCGGCAGCATCATCAACATCGCGTCGATCCTCGGCATGCGCGTCGCGCCGGCGCTCGCGCCGTACATGGCGAGCAAGGCCGGGCTGATCCACCTCACGCAAAGCATGGCGCTCGAGTTCGCGCGCTACAAGATCCGCGTCAACGCAATCTGTCCCGGCTACTTCGACACCGAGATCAACAGCGAGTTTCTGCAGACCGAGTACGCGCAGGCGATGATCAAACGCACGCCCCAACGCCGCGTCGGCGACCTCAAAGACCTCACCGGCCCGCTGCTCCTGCTCGCCTCCAACGCCGGCGCCTACATGACCGGCACCGCAATCGTCGTAGACGGCGGCCAAAACAGCAACTCACTCTGACCCGATCGTGGCGCACCCTTCGACAGGCTCAGGGTGACATAAAAGGGGGCGGCAGGTTGGCTGCTGGCTGCTACAAAAGGAGGTGTTGTTGTTTCGCCATTTGGCCGTTGCTGGTTCGTCCAGCGCGTGCGCGGGAACGACGAGCCGGAAGGATGCTGAACACGTGACGACTGCCAACTGGGATTTTGTCGGGTCCACGGCTCGCGAACACCAGGGACTCCGTGCTCCGTCGAAGCTGCTCTGGCTGACCGAGTACCGCTCGATCTGGGAATTCGGCTTCGCGCTGACCGCAGCTCCGCTGCTCATGACGGCGCCGCGCGGCGACGGGCACCCCGTGCTCGTACTGCCGGGCTTTCTCGTGAGCGACATCTCCACCACGGTGCTGCGCAATTACCTCAGCCTGCTCGGCTACGACGCGTACGGATGGGAGCTGGGCCGCAACTTCGGCGGCATCAAGAAGAACCGCGCCGGCATTCGCAAGCGTCTCGAAGAGATCGTCGCCAAGACGGGCAAGAAAGTCACCGTGATCGGCTGGAGCCTCGGCGGCGTGTACGCGCGCGATCTCGCGGTCGCGATGCCCGAAGCGGTGCGTTCCGTGATCACGCTGGGCAGCCCGTTCTCGCGCAATCCGAACGCCAGCAACATCAGCGACGTATACGAAGCGGTGAGCGGCGAAGCCGAGTGGGAAGGCGCCGCGCAGATCCCGCACGAGTTCGACGCGATCGCCGGCGATCTCAAGGTTCCCTCGACGTCGATCTTCTCGAAGGTCGATGGCATCGTCAACTGGCGCACCTCCATGCTCCGCACGAACGAGCGCACCGAGAACGTCGAAATCATCGGCGCGAGCCACATCGGCCTCGGCGTCAACGCACCGGTTCTCTGGGCCGTCGCCGACCGTCTCGCCCAACCCGAAGGAACCTTCGCCCCCTTCAAACGCAACGGCCCCTTCGCCCTCGCCTACGCGCGCTAAACCGCGTGCCCTAACACGAGCGCGGCATGCAGCGCAAGACCGGCGGCCCCGCCGACGATGCTGCCGTTCACGCGGATGAACTGAAGATCGGGACCGAGTTCGAGCTCGATCTTTTCGGTGACCTCGGCGGCGTCCCACTTCTGCACGATGTCGCTGATCAGCAGCGAGAACTGCCGGCGAAACTGCAGTAGCACGGCTTCCACGCCGTCGCTGAGTTTCGCGTTCAAGCGCGCGACAACGGCAGGTTCTTCGAGCAGTCCCTGCGCGACGCGCGCCGCGATCCCGCTGAGCCGTGTCTCACCGGGCACGTCGTCCGCCGCGGCCGGAACGCGTCCGAGCCGCGATTTGACGGCATTCCACGCGATCGTTACGAGCCCGTCGAGTCCGGAACCGTCCGCGATCTTCGCCTTGAACCGCTCGGCGTTTTCCGTCAACTCCGGATCGTCGCGCAAACGCGTGGTGAAGTCCGCGACGTATCCGTCGAACGCAAGACGCATCGGATGGTCGGGCGTTTGCGCGACCTCGTCGACGAGGTCGACCATGCCGTCGACGAAGCGGTTGACGACGTACGCATCGAGCCAGCCCGGCGTGAGCGACGATCGTTTGCCGAACCGCCGCTTGATCTCGCTGCGCTGATCGTTGAGCCACGCGGCGACGACCGGCAGGATGCGCTCGAGCACGCGCTGGTGCAGTTTGTCGGTGCTGACGATCGCGAGGATGTCGGCGCCGGTGCGCGCGAGGTCCAGCCGCGCGATCTCCTCGGTCGCGACGCGGCGGATCACCGCTTCGATCTCTTCGTCGTCGACCGCGTCGATGAGCCGCGGCGTCAGCGCGCGGAACGTCACGAACAGGCTGCGGCAGTTCGCGGGGACGGCAAGCCAGCGCAGCAGGTGGCCTGCGAGATCGAGCTCACGCAGCCGCGCCGCGATGTTGCTCGGCGTGAGGAAGTTCTCTTCGACGAAGACGCCGAGTTCCGCGCCGATGCGGTCCTTGTTGTTGGCGACGATCGCGGTGCGCGGAAACGGGATGCCGCCGGGATGGCGGAACAGCGCGACGACCGCGAACCAGTCGGCGAGGCCGCCGATCAGCGCCGCCTCGCTGAACGCTTCGACCCACGCGAGGAACGCGTACTTCGCCTTGAAGTGCGCGGAGAATGCGAAGACGACCGCCATCACGGCAAGCAGTGCCGTGGCGATCGTCTGCATGCGCCGCAAGCGCGAGCGCTTGCGTTCCGCCGGGACGTCCCAGCTGGTGACGATCAGGGTGAGTTAGGCTTCTTTGGTGGCGTCGGCGGCCGGCGCTTCGGGCTTCACGGTGACGGACTTGAACAGGCTGACGAGCTGGTTGACGTACTCGTTCTGCTGTTCGATGAGCTTCACGGCGTAGGACGCGTTGAGCTCGTTGATCTGCGTGACGACGGCCGGAACGTTGCCGAGGCTCGACGACGCGGGGATCTTGCTGGTCGCGTTGTTGACGAGGTCGCGAACCGAGTTGACGGCGGCGATCTGCGCGGCCTGGGCCTGCTTGAGGGTCTCGAGGCCTTGGTTCTGGAGCTTCTCGATGGTGTCGGTGAAGGCGGTGTTGTTCATGTGGGGTTCCTCGCGCTGAGCGCGGGTCGGCTGAGGTCTGCTAAGTATACCAAGCACCATGCTATCCTTGTCAAGCGCCAAGCACTCCCCGCCCTCATACCCCCTTGTCACCCCGAGCTTGTCGAGGTGCCCTAGAATGGCGGCCCGGCAGGTCCGCCCCCACCGCAGGCCACCCATATCCGCGCACGCAGCCCAAAGCGGCAACGCACGACGCGCGACGAAGGCGGCTCGACAAGCTCGCCGTGACACGCTTACGCCTCCGCGTAGGTGCGGATCTCGACTCGGTTGCCGTCGGGATCTCTCACGTATACGGAATTCGCAAAACCACGTGCACCGAAGTTGTCGTCCGCTTCTTGCTCGATCTCTATCGCGAGGTTTTTCAGCGTCGCTCGCAGCTCCGCGATCGGTACGTCGGTGACGAGCGCGAAATGGTGCAGGTTGTGCCCGCCGTCGTGCGGACGATCGTGCATAATCGGTGGAAACACATCGATCAACGTGTCCGCGTTGATCCGCACCGACGGAAACTTCACCTCACCTCGCCGATATTCGTCCAAGCGTTCCGGCTGCAGCCCCAACCCGGCGTAGAAGTCGATCGACTTTTGGACGTCGCCAACCTCGAGGACGATGTGGTCAAGGTTCTCGATAACCATAGTGATCCTCTTAGACCGAGAGTCGGCCTTCGGCGATGACGACCGCGGCGCCGGCGATTTCGACGCGGTCTCCGTCGACCCGAACGTGAAGCGTGCTCGGGCGCCCCATGGCATACCCTTGTTCGATCACGACATCGGCGCCGGCGCTCCGATATTTTCGCAGGTACGCGGCGAGTGGCCCCGCGGCGCTGCCGGTAGCCGGATCCTCTTTGATGCCGGCAGTCGGATTGAAGAAGCGCGCGTAGGCGTCGTGCTGGACGGTATGCGGATCGCAGGAGAAGAGATAACAGCCCTGCGCGCCGTGCGCTTTGAGGATCTCCCGCAGCGACGATGCGTCGGGGACGGCACGGTCCACGGCGGCACGACTTGCCGCCGGAACGAGCAGATGCGGCACGCCGGTCGATACGGTCTGCGCCGGAAGATCGATCTGGAGCTCGTCCTCGTCCAAGCCGAGTCCATCAGCCAGAGATCGTCGAGGGTCGGGGATCGCACCGAAAATGGGCGCGGATTGTTCCATCGTCACGCGCCGCGGCGAACTGTATTCCACCGCGATCCGCAGCGGGAGCACGCGCTCCCCAAGTTCTTGAGCGAAGCCGTTCACGCCGTCGGTGAGAGCAAGGCGCCCCGAATGGGCGAGCCACCACCATGCACCCAAAGCGTTGTGGCCCGCCCCCACGACCTCGGTGCCGGTCGCCGTGAACGACCGCAAACGCCAGGTGGCGGACTCGTCTCGCGGCTGCACGATAAACGTCGTCTCGGAAAACCCGAATTCGGCGGCGATGCGATGCATGACCTCGATCGGCAATGCATCACCGTTCGCCACGACCGCGAGCGGATTTCCCTGAAGCGGTGCGTCGGCGAAAACATCGACGATAGCGAAGGCAAGGCCATTCTTCACGAAACCCTCATACCCGGCAATGGTCGCCCAAGATGCACGCTCGTTCGGCGACGACGGCAGTGACGGCGATGACGGCCGATGGATGGCGTCACGCGAATCGGCGAATGTCGCCCGAAGTGGCGCGGCACCATGAGTGACGAGGGCGGCTCGACAAGCTCGCCCTGACAGGGCAACATCGCCGCGACAGGGCAACATCGCCGTGACAGGGGCGTTACGTTGAGGCCCAGACGTCGAGGACGTAGCGGTTCGTGGCGGTGAGGTTGTCGAGCCAAGCGTTGGCGGCTTCGGGGGTACTGCTGGTCTTGCGCTGGTAGAGCGCGCGGAAGGCGTCGCGCACGTCGGGTTCCATGCGGCTGCCGTCGCCGCACACGTACACGATCGCACCGGCTTCGAGCAGCGGCCACAAGGCATCGCCCTGCTCCGCGATCAGATGCTGCACGTAGCGCTTCGCCGGATCGACCCGCGAGAACGCGACGTGCAATTCCACGATCCCCTCAGTCGCGAACGCTTCGAGCTCTTCGCGGTACAAGAAGTCCTCGTCCGGCCGCCGGCAGCCGAAGTAGAGCCGCGCCGGCCCGAGCTGGGCTCCGCCTGCCTTGAGCACGTGCCGTTCGTGAAGGAAACCGCGGAACGGCGCGACGCCGGTGCCCGGACCGATCATGATGATCGGCCGCGCCGGATCGCCCGGCAGGCGGAACCCGCTCTTCGAGTCCTTCACGAACGCATCGACCGCGACACCGTCGTCGTGACGGCGCAGATACGTCGACGCGACGCCTTCGTACGTCCCGTTCCCCGACCACGCTGCGTCGCGCACCACGCCGACCGTGATGCTGCAGCGGTCGGCCGAAACGAGCGGCGACGACGAGATCGAATAGTACCGCGGCGTCATCGTCGGCAGCATCGCAAGATACGTCTCGAACGGCAGCTCGACCGCCGGAAACTCTTCGAGCAGATCGAGCACCGAGCGGCGCTTGGCCTTGATCT
>JAQBPL010000041.1 GCA_028287545.1 Vulcanimicrobiota bacterium
AGCGCGATGCCGACATCGCGGCGGCCGAAGCGCGAGCGAAACAGATCGAGCTGCAGGCCCAAGCCGACGCGACGCGCGTCAAGCTCGCCGCCGACGCCGATTCGCAGCGCACCAAGCTGATCGGCGATGCCGAAGCCTCGGCGATTCGCGCCAAGGGTGCGGCCGAGGGCGACGCGATCAACGCGCGCGGCTTGGCCGAGGCGGCCGCCATCAAGGCGCGCGCCGACGCGCTGGCCCAGAACCAGGAAGCGGTCATCTCGCAGCAGCTCGCCGAAAAATGGCCGCAGATCGTCGAGGCCGCGTCGCATGCCTTCAGCAACATCGATCAGATGATCGTGCTCAACGGCGCCGACGGCGTCTCCGACATCATGGGCAAGGTGCTCTCGCAAGGCGCCGCCGGACTGCAGCTCGCGCGCAACTTGCTGGCGCGCACGAAGGCCGGCGGTGAGGGCGGCTACACGACGCCGCCGGCCGCGAACGGTGAGCCGAAGATCGTCACGCCGGAGACGAAGTGAGCCTCTGGACCAGGCTCGTCCGGATGCTGACCGGGGAGGCGCGCGCGTCGATCGAGCGCCTCTCCGATCCGTCGGCGTCGGTCGACGCGGCCTATCGCGCGCAACTCGAACTCGCGGACGAAGTGCGCGGCCGGCTCATCGAACTGCTCACCGCGCGCAAGCGGCTCGAGATGCAGGTGGGCGCGTGGGAACGCAGCGGCGTGCGTCAAGCCGAGGTGGAGGCGCTGCGCGAAGAGATCGCGGCGTTGCGTGTGCGCGAAGATGCGGTCTCCGCCGCGGCGGACGAGATGCGCCGCCGGGCGGACGCGCTCCGAGCCGAACGCGAGATCACCAAAGCCCGCGTCGCCGCCGCGCGCGCCGGCATCGCCGCGGATTCGTCGATCGGCGGCTTCACGCCGCAAGCGATCGAGATCCGCACCCTGCTCGACGACGCGCGCGATCGGACGCTGGAACTCGAAGCGCGCGCGGCCGCGCTGGCCGAGCTCGTCGCGCGCGACTCGGGCCAGCAAGCCCTGAGGCGGCCGCCGCAGTAACGCCGCTTTACCAGAGAACGCCGTCGCCGACCAAGATGTAGAGGATCGGGCCGATGCCCCACACCAAGCCGACGATCGCCCAGATTGCCTTCTGCATGCTGTTGAGGTCGGTTCGACCGGCCAAGTTGATCCACATCAGCACGACCGCGATCGGATGGAGAATCGCCGAGATCAGGATCTCGAAAAGCAGCTTCATACCCGTAGCGTAGCACGGGCCGCCTCACCGAACGGTTACTTGCCGGTGTGCAGGCGGACTTGCATGCGGACGTTGCGCGGCGGCGTCGGAATGAGCTCCGAGTTGTAGGTCGTCAGGCCGCTCGAATTTTCCGCGACGACCGGGACACCGAGGCCTGGCGCCGGCAGGTTGCTGAAGTTGTTCGTGTTCAGCAAGTTCGTCACCGAGAGCTGCAGTTCGAGCGTACGCGCGAGCGGATGGCGAACCGTGAGATCGACCTGTGCAAACGGCGGCTGATAGTACGAATTGTTCTTGCCTTCGTACTCGACTCCCAAGCCCGCGTACGTTCCGCCGCGTGCCGTAAAGGTGAGACGGCCGTAGGCTTTCAGATACGGTACGCATGTCGCGAGTCCGGGCGTGAAGAGACCGTTGCCGCAGAGCTGTACGTTATTGACGGGGAACCCAGGATTGTCGTTGTACGCCCCGGGCGGGATGCCGCTGAGGATCGAACGATCGGCCGCTGCCGAGAGGCTGTACCCGAGCCCTCGCTGCGGCTGGTACGCGTACTTCAGGATCGCGACCTCGGACCGTAGCGTCGCGACGTTGATCGGAAGGAAGATGCCCAGCACGCCGCTCTGACCTTGGAACGTGGTGTTCTCGGCGAGCGTGAGCTGCTGGAAGACATTGTGCACCGTCGTGTACTGCAAGTCGGCGCTCAGGACGGAGCCGTTGCGAAAACGATGATCGGCTCCAAGATCCCAGGCGGAACTGTACTCCGGTTGGAGATTCGGACTCTTTTCGGTGAAGATCCCCAGTGTGTAGAGCGGCGCGGACTGCGCGAAGGGCTGATACGCAGCCGTGCCGCTGACGTCGCCGACGAACGGAAAGGTCTCCGACGTCCCCCACGAGAGACGATACGAATCGTCACGGCCGCCGCGCAGGACCAGCGCGAGGTGCGGATCGGTACGCGAGACGCTGCGGAAGAGCCCGACGATCTCGGGATTTCCCGCGCCGTCGAGGACCGGGTTGCCGCTCGCGTCCGTTTTCGCTTGCTCTCCGCTCACCGTCCACGTCGTGTGGTACAGCCCAAAATCGACGGCAAGGTTTGGCCTCGGGTGCAGAGCGCCGGTGAGCGAGAAGGTCGAGTACCGGTTTGCCGAGAGCGGCACGGTGACGTTGCTTGGAGCGTTTGCATACCCGAACGTGCTCTGGCCGTGGAAATCATAGGTGAAGTTGAGGACGTTCTCGCCGAACGGATGAATGAACGAAAACGTGCTTCCGTAGAGCTTGTCCTGCTCGTAGAAGGTGTACGGGTACTGGAAGCATTCGACTTGTCCGTTGACGGTCACGCTCGTGTTCGCAGGGCTCTGAATTTGCGAATAGCTGTAAATCGTACCGGGCGGGCATGCGTTCGACTCGAACGTGCTCACGCTCTGGCCGGTGGGGCTGAAGAACGACGGGTAGTAGCCCTCGTTGATCCCGTCGTACGACTCCGGTTGAATCGAGCCGAGGTAGGGCCGAACGAGCACGGTATTGTCGCCGATCGACGTGCGAAACTGTCCCGTGAAGATTTGCTGCGTGTTGGTGATTTGGGTGCCGGGATACCAGCTGTACGCCGTGATGGTCTTGCCGATCAGACCCGCATTGGCCGGGTTCGTGCAGATGTTCGGGTCCGCCGTCATGCAGGTCTCGATCGTCGTCGGACCGAGCGCGTTCCCCCACGCCGTACCTTGCGGCGAATAGCCGCCGAAAGAGCCGACGAAACCGGCTTCGAACGACGTGGACGGCGTGAAGTTATACTTCAGCTTGAGCATGTCGCCGCGCGTGAAGAGCGAGCCGCTCATGTCTCCGCAGAATTGCACGATCCCGGCCGAACCGGGCGCGTTGGCATTGGACGCGAAATCTTCCATCACGGCGCAGCCCTCCTTCTTGAAATACGGGCCGTTGCTGCCGGCTGTACCGCCGGCGACGACGTACTGCAGCTTGTCGTGCGAACCGGTCAAAAGCACGTTGGTGTACTGGGACGAATACGAGTCGATCCCGGTGGTGAGCTCAGCCGTCGGCTTGGTCGTGAAGCCGGGAGTCAGGATGTTCACCGTACCGCCGACCGCGAGGTTGGCGAAGGGCGTCGTGTTGCCGGGTCCCGACTGGGTCTCCATCCCGCCGATGAGATACGTCGGATACAGGTGACTGAGCCAGACGCCGTACTGGCCGAGGGCCAGCGGGTGCCCGTCCATGAGGACCTGCGTCTCATAGGGCTGTAAACCTCCGACGACGATTGAGGTGTCCTGCTGGCTGCCCATGTGCTGCACCGTCACGTCCGGGAGGGTTTGGAGGACCTCGTTCAGCTGCGGATTTGCGCGATCGGCAAACACTTGCGCGGTCACGAACGTCGACGACGCCGCGCCGGTGTTGATCGTACTGGCGTTTCCGCGGCCTGCCGTCGTGACGCGGCCGATCGTCTGAAGCGACGAGAGGTCGGCCTGCGACAAGGCGATCGCCAGGGGCTGCGAGCTCCCCGCGACGACGGCGACATCACTCAGTGACGCGGGCTGAAATCCGCCGCTCTCGACGGAGATACGGTAGATCCCTGGCGGCACGGTGAGCGCAAAGACGCCGCCGGCTGCGGTCGTCGTCGTCGCCGTCGCGGGGCCGCTCGCGGTCACGTGCGCCCCGACGATCGGAACGCCGGACCCGTTCTTCACCGTACCGACGATCGACGCCGTTTGGGTGACGGCAGCCGTCGGCGCATCGGCCGCAAACGCTGGCGCCTCGTACGCGAAGAGCAGTACCGTCGCAAAGGCAACGCAAAAAAGACGGAGCCTAAGTCCAAGGACTTGCATGATCCCTCGCAAGAAAGCGCCAAGATTCGCCAAGCCGTATGCGGCTGTGAATCGATTTCAGGACAGAATACCGTCGCGCCAACTTGGTGTCATTCGACATTTGGGCAACGCGGGGGCGCTCGACGGTCGAACGGCGAATGCCGGCGGACGTGGCAACCATTAAAAATATCGAGCGGGAGATCCGCAGCATCGAAGGATTCGCCGTCGTGATCCGCTCCGAGGGTACGAGTCGCAGGAATTTGCCCGAGTACGACTACGATCGCGCGGCGCGGGCCGCTTTCACCGTCGCGGACTGGAAGCGCGCACGGTTCACGGCAACCCATCCGGACCTTGACGTCGACGTGCTGCGCGCAGACGGCCGCGTCGCGACGCGCGCGATGACGCTCGCGAAGTTGCGCGCCGAGTACGACAGCCTTTAGGCTATTGCGTCGTCCCCGTCGGGTTGGCCAACTTGATGTCTCCGCACGCGACCGGATTCGTGGGATCGTGCGTCGACTTGTGAACGCTCACCGTATAGGCGCCGCTCGTCAGTTGGTTCAGGCTCGTGGTCGTGAGCGTCGTGGTCGACGTTCCGCTCGTAACCGGGTTCAACGGATAGAGCGGCTGCTTCTGCGGATGCGGGCAGCTCCCGCTATGGATGTGCGCTCCGAGCGGACCGCTCTTCGCGACCATCGGAGCGCCGCTTTCTTTCATCTTGGGTCCCTGCGGTGTGTTCATGTGAACCGCGACGGTAAGGGTATTGCCGCGTTGCGTCAACACCGCGGTGCCGCGTTGATTGGAACCACGCACGGGCGCGAGGTTCACCGTGACCTGCGTCGGACCGTTCTGCGCGGGCGTCGCGGCGAGAACCGGCGTCGTGAGGGCGACCAGGCCGAGCGTTAGCAAGATCCTCATCGTTCTCTTCCCCCCAGTGGAGTTTGAACTAGAGAATACCCGGCCGCGCGCCTTCGGCACCGCTTGGTCTACGGGGCCGGCATTCCGTCGGCGGCCCGAAAGGCTTAGCCGCTCTCCTTTGACGCTGGTGCGCGCAGGCCGGCGAGCACGATGCTCGCGTAGGTCTGCCAACCGCTCGGGTTCTTCACAAGATGGCGGTTGAAGCAGAGCGTGACGATGTCGCCGGGCGTGACACCCGGGCGTAGATCGCCGCTGGCAATCGCGGCCGCGATCAGTCGTTCGAGGGCGAGGTGGAAGACCGTCCGCACCTGCGCCAGCTCGGGCGACGTCGCCACAGCATCGCATGTCGGTGCGTCGGCGAGGGCGAGGTCGGTGCTCTGGGCCTCGATCATCGCGCTAACCATGGCGGCTAAGCGAGCCCACGGCGGATCGGTCACGCAACGCTCGTCCTGCTCGGCGAATTCGGCGAGTCGCTCCGCATAGAGGGCGTGGAGCAGGTCGGTCTTGGTCGGGAAATGCCGGTACAGCGTCCCGACCCCGACGCCGGCGGCCGCCGCCACATCGTCCATCCCCGTTCCCTCGCCGGTGTGGGCGAAGCGCACGCGGGCCGCGGCAAGGAGCGCCTGACGATTTCGGGCGGCGTCCGCACGCAGTGTGCGACTGGTCATTGGGCCTCTACAAGCGGAACCCTCGTTCCGTATCGGTGGTTAAGCGGAACAGAGATTCCGAATCCCTCAACAGCCATGCTTGCCCAGGAGTTCCGCCCAATGTCCACCCTCGCCCCTTCCGCGTCGAGCGACCACGCCAAAAAGGCATCGCGGGCCGTCGACGAACGCGCGCTTCGCACCCTCTTCCTCGAGGCTCGCTCTGCGAACGGCTTCCTTCCAGTGCCGGTCCCGCACGAGGTGCTCGAGCAGGTCGTCACGCTCGCCGAGCTCGGGCCGACCGCGGCGAACGCCCTGCCGCTCCGGGTCGTCTTCGTCGAGTCCGCGGAAGGCAAAGCGCGGCTGCTCCCCACGCTCCATGCCGGCAACGTCGACAAGACCACTGCCGCGCCGGTCACGGCGATCATCGCCGTGGACCTTCGGTTCTACGAGCACCTGCCGCGCCTGTTCCCGCACAAAGACATTCGCTCGATGTTCGCCGGCGAAGAGAACGCGCAGATGGCTCGCGAGGTCGCGACGCTGAACGCGACGTTGCAAGGCGCCTATCTGATGCTCGCCGCGCGCGCGCTCGGTCTCGACGCCGGTCCGATGGGCGGTTTCGACCGCGCCAAAGTCGACGCCGAGTTCTTCCCCGACGGGAACCTGAAGTCGTTGTGGCTGGTGAACCTCGGATACGGCGACGACACGCAACTGTTCGACCGCAATCCGCGCCTGACGTTCGACGAGATCGCGCGCTACGTGTAGCGCGCTATCCCTCGCGGGGGGCTCGCGTGGGTGCGCCAAGCTCTCGTCATCTGCTCGAGCTCGAGGTCGCGCAACGCTCGAGCGCGCGTCGCTTCGCGCTCGGCCGGCGTTCGCTTCGAGTGGTGCTCTTGAATCTTGCGCCAGGGCTTAGTCGCCATGGTCGTGCTCCAGTTCTCGAAGGTGGGCAACCTAAAAGAACGGGTTGTGGGCTTTCTCTTCGGCGATCGTCGAGGGTGGGCCGTGGCCCGGCATCACGACGGTGTGGTCGTCGAGCGCGAAGAGTTTGAAGCGCACGCTCGCGAGCAGGTCCTGGTAGGTCGAGACGTCGGCGAAGATGCCGCCGACGGAACCCGCGAAGAGCGTGTCGCCGGTGAAGACGGTCGAGCGGAAGAGGAAGCACGACGAACCGTCGGTGTGGCCGGGCGTGTGCAGCATGCGGATCGACGCGTCGTCGCCGAACGCGAGCTCGTCGCCGTCGATCACCGGGATCGCGCGATGGGCGAGCGCGCCGATCGCCGCGACATCGGCGCGGTGCATCACGATCTGCGCGTCGGGAAAGGCGCGCGCGACGTCGGCGGTCGCGTCGCAGTGATCGGCGTGCTTGTGTGTGATGAGAATGTAGCGCAGGGTATAGGGGCCGTCGTTGACCGCGTTCAGCAACGTCTTCGGATACCCGGCCGGATCGATCAGCGCCGCGGTCTTTCCGTCCTCGAGGAAGAACAAGTAGCCGTTGGACGGATGGGGATCGTGCGGATGATGCCGCACGTTCGGCGGGATCTCCGCGCCCGGATACCAGCGCCGCGCCGCGGCGTCGGCGAACTTTCCGGGATCGAGCCGCAGCACGACCGCGACGGCTCGCGCTTGGTCTTCGGTCGGAACGCCGTCGCCGCGCGTCCACGCTTTGATTGCGGCCACGTCGATCCCGGTGCGGTGCGCGAGCGCGGCCGCGTCGATTCCCATTCCGCGCTGGGCTTTGCGCAGGACGTCGGAGGGATCGTCTTCCAGCGGGATGCGCGGCCAATCCATCGCGCCAACTTGTCCCAGCGTCCGCCGGAACCCCTGCGAGCCTAGAGGGTCGCGTCGATCGTGTCGAGGTCCGGGAATGCGAGCGCCGGCACGAGCCGATCCATCCCCTCGAGCGCCAGCACGGCGCGGGCGTGGCTGCCGCCGTCGGGCCGGCGGCTGACGGTGAAATCGTCGGCGAGCGCCGCGACGATGTAGAGGCCGCGGCCTCGCTCGCTCAACACGTCGGCTGGGAGCTTCGGCATGTGGCGGAACCCGCGCCCGCGGTCGAGGACGTGCAGCACCGGCGAGGGCGCGCTCCGATCGATCGCGACCTCGGTCATCCCGCCGGCGTAGCGCACGACGTTGCCCAGCAGTTCCGCGAAGAGCAACTCCGCCGCGGCGAGGGCGTCGTCGGAGAGACCGTGTGCCGTCAGCACGCGCGAGAACTCGTGCTTCACGTCCTGCGCCGCCGCGACGTCGTCGGAGGCGAATGTCCAGCGGACGATCGGCGTCTCTTCGTCGTCGGTGCCGAGCCGGCGCACCGTGAACACGGCGACGTCGTCTCGCGCCGGATCCTGCAGCACGGCGTCGTGCACGGCGTGTGCGAGGTTCGGCGCTTCGAGCACGGCGCCGTTCGCGAGCGCCGCGTGCAGACGCTGCTCGCCGTCGGCGAGATCGTGGGTCGCTTCGGTCAGGCCGTCGGTGTAGAGCACGAGCAGGCTGCCCGGCAGTATCTCCACGACTTCAGCAGAGCGCGGCAGCCGGCCGGCGACGCCGAGCGGCAGCCCGTCACCGCGCAGTTCGCGCACCGCGCCGCATTCGTCGCGGAGCAACGGGCGCGGATGCCCCGCCGACGCGTACGTCAGCAGCGACGTCACCGGATCGAAGACGCCGACGAACGCCGTCACGATGGGATCGCTCGGATCTCCTTGCAGCGTGCGGTCGGCGGCGTCCAACATGATCGCGGGATCGGCGTGCACGTGCGCCACCCCGCGCAGAATCTGACGCACGCTGGCCATGGTGACGGCCGCGTCGAGACCCGAACCGCTGACGTCGCCGATGGAGAGGACGACGCGTCCGTCGGGAAGGCGCACGGCGTCGTACCAATCGCCGCCGATTTGCGCCTGGTCGCTTCCGGCGCGATAGAAGGCGTCGAAGGCGATCCCCGGGATGTTCGGAAGCGCGTGCGGGAGCGCGGCATCCTGCAGACGTCGCGCGATGCGCCGCTCGTGGTCGTAGAGTTCCGAGAGACGGCGCAGGCGCAGCGACATTCGCCGCGCGCGCAGCATCGCTTCGACGCGGGCGGCGAACTCGAGCTGCTCGACCGGCCGGATCAGCACGTCGTCGGCGACGCGCCAGGCGTCGCGCGTGATCAAGCCGACGTCGCGCCGGTCGCTGATCAGCAGGACCGGCAGCAGCACCGGCTCTTGGATCGATCGCGCCTCGCGCAGCGCGTCCCAGTGCCGGTGCAGGGAAAGGCCGTCGACGATGCACAGGTCGACGTCGAAGTCGGCGATGCCTTCGACGACGTCGTAGCGCTGAGCGAGCATCGTCGTCACCAGCCGCTGGTTTCCAGGCGCGGCGAGCAGGACGAGAACGCGCTCTTTCAGGCTGCGGAGCTCAGGCGTTTGTGTGGACGGGCTCATCGACCGGGAACTCCGTGAGGATCGAGTTCAGGCGCAGCGGCTCGCCGATGCGCACGCCGTTGCGCGTGATGCTGAATTCGCGCACCCCTTTTTCGAAGTCGCTCAGTCGCTTCTTGAGCACGCCGATCCCTTTGCGCAGCTCGATCTTGCCGTCGACGACGCGTTCGAGATACCGCAGGAAGATGACGTTGTCGGCGAGATAGCTGATCCCCACCTCGGTGACGCGGAACGACGTCACTTCGCGGAGCTCGTCCACCAGGATCACGGTGACGCCGATGTTCTGCAGGTACCGGCCCAGTGCGTGAATCCGTTCGGCCAAGCCGTCCGAGACCGACATGCGGTATCCGCTAACGCTGTCGATCATGACGATGCGCGTGCCGCGATCTTCGACGTCGCGGCGCACGATGTTGGCGAACTCGTCGGGTCCGAACCGCAGCGCTTCGAGCTCGATCACCGAAAGCGCTCCGCCGGCGATCATCTTGCGCACCGGGCTCCCGACGGCATGGCAGCGGCCGACCACCGTATCGGCTCGCTCGTCGAACGTGTAGAGGACGCTGCGTTCGCCGCGGGTCGCAGCTTCGACCAGGAACTGCATGCCGAGCGTCGTCTTGCCGACGCCGGTCGGACCGCTGATCAGCGTCACGGTGCCGCGTTCGATTCCGCCGTGCAGCAGCTTGTCGAGCAGCGGCAATCCGGACGAGAGGACTTCCGGTACGAACGGCCGGCTGTGACTCTCGGGGACAAGGCGCGGAAACACAGCGGCTCCGCTGGCGCTCAAGGTGAGCGCGTGCCGGCCGGCACGGTAGTCCGAGCCGCGGAACTTCGAGACGGAGAGCTCGCGTCCGCGGGTTCCGAACCCGAGCTCGATGACGCCGTCGGTGATGAAGCGCAGATCGTCGTCCGGCGTTTCGGTCGTGGATTCGGAGGTGACCACAACCGAGCCGAGTTCCGAGACGAAGCGCAAGAACGAGAGCGCCTGGCGGCGGAACTGGTACGCGTCGGTCGAGAGGTGGCGCAGGTGTGTCATCGAGTCGACGAAGACCCGCTGCGGCCCCACCCGCTGGATCGTCTCGATGATGCGGGCGGTCGTCGGCTGCGTCTCGACCTCGCGCGCCGAGAAGATGTCGTAGGTCTCCGATTTCGCAAACAGTTCGGCCGTCGGGCTGAGGTCCAGCACTTCGACGGCCGCGGCATCGAACCCGGAGCGGGCGGCGTTCGCCCGCAGCTCGGCTTCGGGCTCGGCGAAGCTGATGTAGAGAACGGGCTCCCCCGCTTGGATCCCCGCGACCAGATAGTGCCAGCCCAGCGTCGTCTTGCCGGAGCCGGGTGGGCCGCTCAGGAGGTACGTTCGACCTGGGAGGAGCCCACCCGCAAGCACTTCGTCGAGGCCCTCGACGCCGGTCGAGACCCGCACTTCGCTCATTACGAAACTGGGAATGCCCCGAAAACGATCTTTTGTACCACCAATTGGCGCCAGGACAAACCTTCCGCCGCCAGTCCGTGCTCGGGCGGAGACGGACGCAACCAAACTTGGGTTGAAGGAGGCGAGATGCCCGCCACCCACGCCAAAGTCGCCATCATCGGTTCCGGCCCCGCCGGCCTCACGGCCGCCGTGTACGCGGCCCGAGCCAACCTCGCGCCGCTCGTCTTCGCCGGCCACATGTACGGCGGCCAGCTCATGCTGACGACGGAGGTCGAGAACTATCCCGGCTTTCCGCAGGGGATCATGGGGCCCGAGCTGATGGAAGCGTTTCGCGCGCAAGCGGAGCGGTTCGGCTCGGTGATCCACGACGTCGACGTCACCGAGGTCGACTTCTCGGTGCGGCCGTTCGTCCTGCGCACCGCCGACGACAGCTACACGGCCGACAGCGTGATCGTAGCGACCGGCGCCAGCGCGCGCTGGCTCAACATCCCCGGCGAGGCGAGGCTGCGCGGGCGGGGAGTCTCGACGTGCGCGACCTGCGACGGCGCGTTCTTCCGCCAGAAGCACATCGTCGTCGTCGGCGGCGGCGACTCGGCGATGGAAGAGGCGATCTTCCTGACGCGCTTCGGCAGTGCGGTGACGGTGATCCATCGCCGCGAGAGTTTGCGCGCGTCGAAGATCATGGCAGAGCGCGCCCTCAACCATCCGAAGATTTCGTTCATCTGGAACACGGCCGTCGAAGAAGTGCTCGGCGAGGACGGCACGACGGCGTTGCGCCTGCGCAACCTGGTCACGGGCGAAGAGGGCGTGCTGCCCGCCGACGCACTGTTCGTCGCGATCGGCCACGACCCGAACACCGCGATCTTCCGCGATCAGTTGGAGCTCGATGCCGCCGGCTACATCGTCAGCGAGGACGGCGTGCGCACCAACATCGACGGCGTCTTCGTCGCCGGCGATGTCTACGACATCCGCTACAAGCAGGCGATCACCGCGGCCGGTTCGGGCTGCAAGGCGGCGATCGACGTCGAGAAATATCTCGAATCGCTGGAGGCGGAGCACGCGCACGCGGTGACCGCAGGGTGACGCCTCAGACGCATCCCTACCCGCCGGCGATGGACATCTTCCGGCAGATGGACGGACTTGAAGCGCTCGAGCTGATGCGCAGCGGCGAAGCGCCGCAAACGAACGTCTCGCGCTGGATGGATTTCACGCTCGAAGACGTGGAACGCGGCAAGGTCACCTTCGCGATGGTTCCGCGCGACGAACTCTACAACATGATCGGTTCGGTTCACGGCGGCATCATCACGACGCTGATGGACACGGCCCTCGGATCGGCCGTGCAGTCGGTGCTGCCCGCCGGCCGCGTCGCCACGACGATGGACCTGCACACCCGCTTCCATCGTCCCGTGACCGTGGCGGTCGGCAAAGTGTTCGCTCGCGCGCACGTCGTGCACGCCGGCCGCCGCACCGCCACCTCGCAGGCCGAACTCGTCGACGCCGAAGGCCGCGTCTACGCCACCGGAACCTCAACCCTCATGATCCTGGACGACCGCCCGTCACCCTGAGCGCCCCCTGTCATGAGGTCGCTCAAGACGACGGGGGAACACACAGCATGACAGGGGGGACGGCGGGCGGAACAGCGAGGGGATGACGGCTGAGCGGCTTCCTGGGAAGATCGTGCTTATCACCGGCGGCGCGAGCGGAATCGGCTTGGCGACCGCGCTGCGGTGTGCGGAGCAAGGCGCGACCGTCGTCGTCGCCGACATCGACCTCGGCAAGGCGCAGAAGGCGATCGAAGGCCACCCTGCCTTGAGCGCGCTGCAGCTCGACGTCGTAAGCGAGGAGAGCTGGGAGCGCGTCATCGGCGACGTGCTGGGCCGCTTCGGTCGGCTCGACGTGCTGGTGAACAGCGCCGGGATCGCGCCGATGGGCGACATCGAGACCGAGAGTCTCGAACAGTTTCGCCGCGTCATGGCCGTCAACGTCGACGGCGTTTTTCTCGGCTGCCGCTACGGCGTGCGAGCAATGAGGGGCCACCCGGCTTCGATCGTCAACCTCTCATCGGTTTCCGGGCTGGTCGGCGGACACAACCTGGCGTCGTACAACGCCTCCAAAGGCGCGGTACGGCTCCTGACCAAATCGGTCGCGCTCTACTGCGCGCGTCGCCAGAACGGGATTCGCTGCAACTCCGTGCACCCGACGTTCGTGGAGACGCCGATGATGCTCGCGCTGCTGGAAAACCGCAGCGAAGCCGACCGCCTGCGGCTCACTGACGCGTTGAAGACGCAGATTCCGCTCGGCCGCTTCGCGCAGCCGGAAGAGATCGCCGACATGATCGTCTATCTCGCCTCGGACGAGTCCGGGTTCGTGACGGGCGCCGAGTTCGTGATCGACGGCGGGCTCACGGCGTCGTGAAGTAGTCGCGCGGGTTCGCGACGAGCATCGTCGCGATCTGCGCGTCCGTGACGCCGCGCTCGCGCAGCGCCGGCAGCACCTCGTCGTGGATGTGGTGGAAGTGCCAGCGCGGATGGAACCGTTCGCGCGCGCCCGGTGCGAACCAGTCGATGTGACAGGCGGCGTCGTGCGAGAGCACGATGCGCTGCGCGTAGCCGCGGCGGCAGAGCTCGGCGACCGTCTCGACCCGCGCCTCGAACGAGAGCAGCGCGTCGAGCCCGAAGCGGTCCATCCCGGCGTACGACCCGGCATCCATCAGCGCGGTGAGGTACGCGAGATCGGTCGAGTCGCCGCTGTGTCCGATCACCACCCGCGTGAGGTCCACGCCCTCCTCGCGCAGCACGCGCTGCGCGACCAGACCCGTTCCGCTCGGCGCGTGCGTGTGCACCGTGATCGGCGCGCCGGTTTCGCGGTGGGCGGCGGCAGTCGCGCGCAGGATGCGCTCGACGCCGCGCGTCAGGCCCGGCTCGTCGATCGCGCACTTCAAGAACGCGGCCTTCACGCCGGTGCCCGCGATGCCGTCGACGATCTCGCGCACGAAGAGCGCGGTCATCGGATCGCGTCCGTCGACGCGCGGGCGATGGCGGAAGAAGAACGGCACGGCGTCGTAGGTGTAGATGCCGGTCGCGACCACGATCTGCAGTTCGACCTCGGCCGCCACGCGCTGTACGCGCGGGATCGAGCGGCCCAGGCCGAAGACGGTCGGATCGACGATCGTGTCGACGCCGCGCGCGTGCAGCGAGCGCAGCGCAGCGATCGCCTCGGAAACGTGGGCGTCCTCGTCCCACGCGGCATCGCTCTGGCGGAATTCTTCGCTCAGCACGAAGACGTGTTCGTGGACCAGCGTCGTGCCGAGCCGGTCGACGTCGACCGGGCCGCGGACGGTCTCGACGCGGTTCACGCCCGCGCTACCGGAACGCGTGGGTGCCGATCTGGCCCTTCACCTCGGGGATGAAGTGCTCGCCGCGCAGCACCTGGACGTCGGCGATCACCACGACCCCCGAACACCGGTTGAGGAGTGGGAGCAGCTGGTCGAGGATTGGGTCGAGGTGATCGCGCGTCACCACCGTGACGAGCAAGACGATGTCGTCGTCGTGCCGCCCGTGGTGCCCCAGCCCCGTGACGCCGGGGACGAGGGTGTAGCCGGTGGCGTGCTGGTCGAGCACCCGCTCGACGGCCGCAAGTTGGTCGCACTCGAGGACGATCTCGAGCCGTTTCATGGTGTTGAGAATTCGTCGCCGCATGGCGAGAGATTCCCTAGACGCCCAGGGCCGCCTTGCGAGCGTGCAAATCTTCCTCATAGGCCTGGCGGATCACGGGGCCATAGCGCTGCTCGACGACCCGGCGGCGCACCTTGAGCGTGGGCGAGAGTTCGCCGTCCTCGACGGTGAGGTCGCGCGGCAGGATGCCGACCCGGCGCACCCGCTCGAACGACGCCAGATCGGCCGTTTGGTGCTCGACTTCGCGGATGACGAGCGCGCGGACGCGGTCGTCGGCCGCCATCTGCGCGGTGGTAACCTCGGAGCCGAGCGAGAGTTCGGTGCGGATGAGCGCCCAATTCGGGGCGACCAGGACCGTCGGATGCGGCTGATCGTCGCCGAACGCCATCACTTGCCCGATGAAGATCGATCGTTTGATCGCGGTCTCGATCCGCGCCGGCGCGATCCACTTGCCGCCGCTCGATTTGAACAGCTCTTTCTTTCGATCGGTGATCACCAGGTGCCCGTCGGTGTCGAACGTGCCGATGTCGCCCGTCTGCAGCCAGCCGTCCGCGGTGAAGGGCTGCTCCGACGCCGGAAGACGGTAGTACCCGAGCATGACGTTCGGGCCTTTGACAAGGACCTCGCCGTCTTCGGCCAGCGTGACCTGCACGCCGTCGATCGGCGTTCCGACCGTGCCGAACTTGATGTCGTTCGGCCGATTGACGGTGATCACCGGCGAGGTCTCCGTCATCCCGTAGCCTTCGCAGACCGGCAAGCCCATCGCGGCCAGCGCGAGCGCGGTGTCGCGATGCAGCGGAGCGCTGCCGCTGACGAAGTAGTGCAGCTGGTCGAGTCCCAGCGCCGGCTTGATCTTCTTGAGCACGAGCGCTTGGGCCACGGCGTTCGCCAGCTGCAGGAGCGGGTTCGCCCCGCCGGCGCGTGCGTCGCGCTCGTATGCGGAGCCCGCCTCGATCGCCCACGGCACCAGCTTCGCTTTGAGACCGCCGGCCTGGAGCGCGCTGCCCACGATGCCGGCGAGCACGCGCTCGAAGATGCGCGGAACGCACGCGACGTAGTGCGGACGGACGGCGCGCAAGTCCTCGAGCAGGCGGTCGGGGGTGGTGACGTACTGCGTGACGCGATTGTAGAGATAGCCCAGCGAATCGGTGTGTTCGAAGATGTGCGCGAACGGGAGCACCGAGAGCGCCCTCTCGCCGGCACTGAAGCCGGTCTCGGCCGGATTGTACGCGCCGTAGACGTTCGAGATCACGTTGCGATGCGAGAGCATCACGCCCTTCGGCGTCCCGGTCGTGCCGGAGGTGTAGATGAGCACCGCGAGATCGTCGAGCGTGACCTGCGCCGTGAACTCCGTCAGCTCCGCCGGGCGCGCCGCGAACGACGGCTCCCCCTCGCGCACGAAGGCGTCCATCCCGTCGTCCCCGCTCGCGCCGAAAACGACGATCGGCGGCGGTGCCGCCACCGCGTTGCGCACGCGCCCGGCGGCGGCCGCGTCGCCGGCGAACACCACCTTCGCTTCCGCGTCCTTGAGGATGTAGGCGAGCTGGTCTTCGGCGACCGTCGCGAACATCGGGACGACGACTCCCCCGGCGTAGAGGATCCCGAAATCGGCGATCAGCCAGTCGAGCTGGTTTTCGGAGACGATCGCGACGCGGTCGCCGGCACCGATGCCGCGGGCGCGCAGCGCGAACGCGACCGCCGCAGCGCGCCGATGCACGTCCTCGGCACTCAGCGCGATGGTTCGCCCGTCGACCCGCTCGGCCAAGGCGATCGAGCGCGGCTGCGAAAGCCGCTCGGCGATGAACGCCGGGAGCGTCGGCCATGTCGTCACGAGGTCACCACCCAAAAAAGCAGGATTGACGGGTTAGCGTTAACCTATTATAAATAACATATGGCTTCGCGGTCAAGGCCGGCAGCCGCCGCCTCGGAGGAGGCCGCGCCCGGCTCGCCGGCTCCCGATTTCCCCACCCAGTTGTGGGGCGACCGCGTGTTCACCGGCGAGGTCAAGACCAAGACCGTGTTTCCGGCGCTCGTGCTGCAACTGCTGCAGGCCCAGCCCGACAGCGGCTACGGCTTGATGCAGCGCATCGCCACCCTCGGCGGCATTTTCCCGGTTAACCCCAACACGATCTATCCGCTCCTGCGACGGCTCGAAGAACGCGGGTTCATCCGCGGCGAGCTCGACGCGTCGACGAAGCGCGGTACGATGCTGTATCGCATCACGGAGCCCGGGGCGGAACGCCTCGACCGCATCAAGGCCAACTTCAAGCCCTACCTCACCAATCTCATCGCGGCGCTGCAGACGCTCCGCCGCGACCTCTACGGAGAGTCGTCATGAGCACCTACCGCGCGCCGTTGCGCGACATGCAGTTCGTTTTGCGCGAACTCGCAGGCGTCGAGCAGATCGCCAAGCTTCCCGGTTACGAGGACACGACCGACGTTCTCGACGCGATTCTCGACGAAGCGTCGACGTTCGCGACGGAAGTCCTCAGCCCGCTGAACCAGTCGGGCGACAAGGAAGGCTGCACCTGGAACGACGGCGTCGTCACGACGCCCAAGGGCTTCAAGGAAGCGTACAAGAGCTTCGCGCAGGCCGGCTGGATCGGGCTCCCGGTCCCCGTCGAACACGGCGGGCAGGGTTTGCCGCAGCTGCTGCTCGGCCCGACGCTCGAGATGTGGAACGCGTCGAACATGGGCTTCGCCAACGGTCCGCTGCTCAATCAGGGCGCGATCGAGGCGATCGAACAGTTCGGAAGCGACGAGCAGAAGCACACCTACATCACGAAGCTCGTGAGCGGTGAGTGGACGGGCACGATGTGCTTGACGGAACCGCAGGCCGGCTCCGACCTCGCTCAAGTCCGCACGTCGGCGACGCCGGAGGGCGACGCCTACCGGATCAAAGGGCAGAAGATCTTCATCACGTTCGGCGAGCACGACATGGCGCCGAACATCATCCACCTCGTCCTCGCGCGTCTTCCCGGCGCGCCCGAGGGGACGAAGGGCATCTCGATGTTCATCGTGCCGAAGGTGCTGGTGAACGCGGATGGTTCACTCGGCGAACGCAACGACGTCAAGTGCGCCGGCATCGAGCACAAGATGGGGATCAACGCGAACCCCACCTGCACGCTCAACTACGGCGAAGCCGGTACCGGCGCGATCGGCTATCTGGTCGGTGAAGCGAACCGCGGCCTCGAGTACATGTTCGTGATGATGAATGCGGCGCGGTTCAGCGTCGGCGTGCAAGGTCTGGCGATCGCCGACCGTGCGTATCAGCACGCCGTCGAATACGCCAAGGAACGCATCCAGTTCCGCGACGTAGCGGCCCGCGACCCCAAGCCCGTCGCGATCATCAAGCATCCCGACGTGCGGCGCATGCTGCTGTGGTGCAAGTCGAACATCGAAGCGATGCGCGCGCTGGCGTACGTCACCGCTGCCTCGCTCGACTACGCGCTCAAGAGCGAAGACGAAGCCGTCCGCAAGGAACACCAGGCGTTCGTCGAGCTGATGATCCCCGTCGTCAAGGGCTGGCTTACCGAGAACGGTCAGACGGTGTGCTCCACCGCCCTGCAAGTGTTCGGCGGGATGGGCTACATCGAAGAGACCGGGATCGCACAGCAGTACCGCGACGTGCGCATCACCACGATCTACGAAGGCACAACCGGCATCCAGGCGCTGGATCTGGTCGGCCGCAAGCTCGTGCGCGACATGGGCGCCAGCGCGACCAAAGTGCTCAAGCAGATCGGCAAGTTCGCGAAGGAACTCGAAGCCTCGGACGACCCGGAGATCAAGGCGCTGGCGCAGCCGCTCGCCGAGGCGACGAAGGCGCTCGGCGACACCGCGCAGTGGATCGGGATGAACGCGATGGGCGATCTGCGCAAGGCGTTCGCCAACTCGGTGCCGTTCTTGAACTTCTTCGGGATCGTCGCGGGCGGCTGGCAGCTCTTCCGCGCCGCGAAGATCGCCTCCGAGAAGCGCGCCGCCGGCGATGCCGACCCGTACTTCACCGCCAAGATCCAAACGGCGACGTTCTACGCGCACAACGTGCTCACGCAGTACGCATACCTGCAGAAGCAGATCGTCGAAGGCTCCGGCGACGTCATGGCCGGCAGCGACGAGATGTTCGACGTCGAGCGCCGCGCGCTGGTGACGGCATAATCGTGGCCGATCTCATCAAGAGCCAAGACCTAGGCGAGGGGATCCGGCTCATCACCCTCGACAACCCGCCGGTCAACGCGCTCTCGTTCGTGCTCTCGGCGGAACTGTTCGCGGCGGTCGAAGCGGCCGAAGCCGACGCGGCCGTCACAACAGTGATCTTCACCGGCTCGAACGGCTTCTTCAGCGGCGGCGCCGACGTCAACGACCTCAACAACCTCAAAGCGGCGCCGGCACCGGGGACCAAGACGATCCGCGACGTGCTCGACGCGATGGAACGCGGGTCGAAGACGTACGTCGCGGCGATCGACGGCAACGCCCTGGGCGGCGGGTTCGAGCTCGCGCTGGCGTCCGACTATCGCGTCGCGACGGCGAAGTCGCGGGTCGGTTTGCCCGAGATCAAGCTCGGCCTCTTGCCGGGGGCCGGCGGAACGCAGCGCCTGCCGCGGCTCATCGGCGCGCAAGCCGCGCTGCAGCTGATGCTCAAAGGCGACATGGTCAAGGCGCCCGACGCGAAGACGCAGGGGCTCCTCGATGAAGTCGTCGACACCGACGCCGTCGGCGCTGCGAAGGCGTTCGCGGGCAAACCGCGGCGCCGCATCGCGCAGCGCCAAGCCGAACTCGGCGTGAAGGGCCTCGGCCTCTTCGCGACGCCGTTCGTCGTCGCGCAAGCGCACAAGATGGTCCCGCCCGAAGAGAACGGCGGGTTCGCCGCTCACAAGCTGATCGACGCCGTGCAGGCGGCGATCGAGCTGCCGTTCGAACGCGGCAGCGCGCGTGAGATGCGCTTGTTCACCGAGCTCGTGATGTCGGCACCGTCGGCGGCGCTGCGCCACGTTTTCTTCGCGGAGCGCGAGCTCTCGAAGATCCCGGGGCTGCCCAAGACGGAACCGCTCGAGATCAAGAAGGCCGCGGTCATCGGCGGCGGCACGATGGGCACGGGCATCGCGATCACCTTCGCCGAGGCCGGGCTCCCCGTGATCGTCGTCGAGACGAAGTCGGAAGCGATCGACAAAGCGCGCGAGACCGTCTTCGGGATGTTCAAGTATCAGGTCGACAAGGGCCGCCTCTCGCAGGAGGATGCCTGGAAGCGCGCCAACGCGATCACCTTCGAGGAGTCGTTCGACGAGCTCGGCGACGTCGACATCGTCGTCGAAGCCGTGTTCGAGTCGATGCCGGTGAAGAAAGACGTCTTCGGCAAGCTCGACCGGCTGACGAAGCCCGAGTGCATCCTCGCCTCGAACACCTCGACCCTCGATATCGATGAGATCGCCTCGTCGACGCAGCGGCCCGACAAAGTCGTCGGCCTCCACTTCTTCGCACCGGCGAACATCATGAAGCTGCTCGAGATCGTTCGCGGCAAGGAGACCTCGCCGCAGACGCTCACCACCGGCATCGCGCTCGGCAAGAAACTGCGCAAGGTCGGCGTCGTCTCGGGGAACGCGTTCGGCTTCATCGGCAACCGCATGCTCTTCGACTACGAAGCGCAGGCGGTGCAGCTGGCGGAAGAGGGCGTCCCGCTCTCGCGCATCGACAAGGTCATCAAGAACACGTTCGGGATGGCGATGGGACCGTTCGCGGTCGCAGACCTCTCCGGACTCGACGTCTACAACTTCATCTCGCAGTCGGAGGGCGGTGCACCGCTCGGCCGCGTCCCGATCATCGCCAAGCTGGTCGAGCAGGGTCGCCTCGGGCAGAAGACGATGAAGGGCTTCTTCGACTACGACAAATCGGTCGGCAAGGGCCGCGAACCGATTCCGTCGGCCGAGGTCGAAACGCTGTTCCGCGAACTTGCCGTGAAAGCCGGCGTTCCGCAGCGCACCGACGTCACCGACGAAGAGATCATCGCGCGCTGCGTCTACCCGCTGGTCAACACGGGCGCCGAGCTGCTGCGCAAGGAGATCGCGCTGCGCCCCGGCGACATCGACCTGGTCTGGATCTACGGCTACGGCTTCCCGCCGCATCACGGCGGGCCGATGTGGTACGCCGACGAGATCGGCGTGAAGAACGTCGTCGCGGCAATGGAGCGTTTCGGGTGGACCCCCGATCCGATGCTCGTCGAAATCGCCGCAAGCGGCGGCACCATCGCAAACTATTCCAAGGAGTTGGCACATGCCTGAGGCGGCGATCGTCTCGGCCGCTCGCACGCCCATCGGGAAGGCGTTCCGCGGCGCATTCAATCAAACGCACGGCGCGACGCTGGCCGGACACGTCATCGAGCACGCGGTCAAGCGCGCCGGCGTCGATCCCGCCGAAGTCGAGGACGTCGTGCTCGGCACCGGCCTGCCTGAAGGTGCGACCGGCCACAACATCGGCCGCGTCTCGGCCCTGCGCGCCGGCCTACCGCTGCGCACTGCGGGGACGACGATCAACCGCTACTGCGCCTCCGGCCTGCAGGCGATCTCGACGGCGTCGCATCGCGTGATCGTCGACGGCGCGAAGGTGATGGTCGCCGGCGGCGTCGAGTCGATCTCGCTGGTGCAGAACGAGCTCAACATGAAGAGCTTCAGCGAAGAGTGGATCATGCGGCACGATCCCGACATCTACATGCCGATGCTCCAAACCGCCGACAACGTCGCGAAGCACTACAAGATCTCGCGCGAGGCGCAGGACGAGTACTCGCTGCAGTCGCAGCAGCGCGTCGCGGCGGCGCAAACCGCCGGGCGTTTCGACGCGGAGATCGTTCCGCTGCCCGCGTGGAAGTACAACGAGGACAAGAACACCGGCCACGTGACGGAAGAACTCGTCACGCTGACCCGGGACGAAGGGAATCGTCCTGACACTACGCTCGAAGGGCTCGCCTCGCTCAAGGGCGTGCTCGACAAAAACTCGTCGATCACCGCCGGGAACTCATCGCAGCTCTCCGACGGCGCGGCGGCGGTCGTCATCATGGACGCCGGCGAAGCGCGCAATCGCGGCATCCAGCCGCTGGGCTTCTATCGCGGGATGGTCGTCGCCGGCTGCGATCCGGGCGAGATGGGGATCGGCCCCGTGTTCGCGGTCCCCGAACTGCTCAAGCGTCACGGCCTCAAGATCGACGACATCGGACTGTGGGAGCTCAACGAAGCATTCGCCGTGCAGGCGCTCTACTGCCGCGACAAGCTCGGCATCTCCAACGATCGCTTCAACGTCGATGGCGGCGCGATCTCGGTCGGTCATCCGTACGGCGTGAGCGGTGCGCGCATGGTGATGCACGCGCTGATCGAAGGCAAGCGCCAAGGCGTCAAGCACGTCGTCGTCACGATGTGCGTCGGCGGCGGGATGGGTGCGGCGGGGCTTTTCGAGGTCGCCTGACGCCTGACGCGTCAAACTCATGAAACAAGAAAGAAGCGAGCCGGCGGGTGACCGCCGGCTCGCTTCTTTCTTTTTAGCTGGCGCGCCCCAGATTGCGGTGCACCGGCAATTCGACGAGCACGCGCGCACCGAAGCCCGGGATCGAGTCGACCTCGACCCGTCGCGCGAGCGCTTCGATCAGAAACAGTCCGCGGCCGTTTGTCGCGGTACCGTCGGGGACGGGCCGCAGCGCGGGGATACCGGGTCCTCGATCGGCGATCACGAGGATCGCGTTCTGACCTTCCCACGCGACGTGGATGCCGACCGCTCCCGGCGCGTGCTGGATCACGTTGGCGACCAGCTCGCCAACGATCGTCTCGACGCCGTCGAGATCGGAGGTGCCGTCCGCGTCCGTTGCAAGGAAGGCGCGAATCGCAGAGCGCGCACGCGTCGCCTCCCACGCATCGGCCGCGACCATCGACCATTCGGTTGGTGCGGTCACTGCCGGGATTCCCTTTTTGTGTCGGATGAGTACATCATGCCCGTTCTGGTAGCGTTTCGTACCAGGTCAGGCGGCTCCGAATGTACTCACGCAAAAAAACGAACAAGAGCCGTCGCATCCTGCTCCGGCCCTTGTTCCTGCGTCCCTATTGAGTGGTATCGACGTCAAACGATCGTTGCGCTAGGCATGCGCGTACGAAACCGTACGATTCGAGCGAGCTAGCCTTCGCCGTCCGCGAACAAACCGTCGTAGCGCGCGCGTAGATCGCGCTTGAGGAATTTGCCGACACCGGTGCGCGGGATCGCGTCGATGAAGAGAATTCGGTCGGGCGTCTGCCATTTCGCAAGGCGCTCGAGCATCCAGTCGCGGATCGCGGCTTCGTCCGCGTCGTGTCCCTCACGCATCACGACGGCCGCGACCGGACGTTCCTGCCACTTGGGATGCGCGATGCCGAATACGGCGGCTTCCTTGATGCCGGGATGTCCCATCAGCAGGTTTTCCACCTCGACCGAGGAGATCCACTCGCCGCCCGACTTGATGAAATCCTTGACCCGGTCGACGATCTCCATGTAACCGTACTCGTCGACCGTGCACACGTCGCCGGTATGGAACCAGCCGTCCGCCTCGAAGCCGGCCGCGGTCGCCGAGTCGTTGTTGTAGTATTGGCGCGCCACGGCATAGCCGCGCACCAGCAGCTCCCCGCGCGACTTTCCGTCGCGCGGGACGTCCTCTCCGGCTTCGTCGATGAGTTTCCACGCGACGATCGGCGAGAAACGGCCTTGCTTGTAGCGTTCCTTCCGCTGCAGTTCCGGGTTCTCGTCGAGCAGCGTCGTGTCGCCGCACACGGTGCCGATCGGCGACATCTCGGTCATTCCCCACGCGTGGACGGCGCGGATCCCGAGCGACTCGAGATCGTCCAGCAGGGAGTGCGGCATCGCCGAGCCGCCGATCACGACGCGGTTGAGGTGCGGCAGCGTTTTGCCTTGCGCGCGCAGCATGTCGCGGACGGCCATCCAGACCGTCGGCACGCCGGCCGACATCGTCACCTTCTCGGATTCGCAGAGGTCGATCACGCCGGAGGGATCGAGGCGCTCCATCGGCATGATGAAATCGGCGCCGACCATGAGCGCCACGAACGGTATCCCCCAGCCGTTGACGTGGAAGAGCGGCACGATCGGCAGGATGCGGTCGCGTTCGGTGATCGCAAGCGCGTCGGCGAGTCCCGCGGCGAGCGCGTGCAGGAACGTCGAGCGATGTGAGTACAGCACGCCTTTCGGATCGCCGGTCGTGGCCGAGGTGTAGCAGAGAATCGCCGCGGAGCGCTCGTCGAGGTCCGGCCAATCGTACGTTTCCGGCTCGCCGGCAAGCAGCGTCTCGTAGTCGTGCGCGCCCTCGATCGTCTCCTCACAGGCGCCCATCACGACGAAGGTGCGCTTCACGTGCGGCTGCAGCGCGATCGCGCCCTTCACCGCCTTGACGAGGGAGCCGTCGAGGAACACCGCGGTGTCGCCGGCATGATCGAGCACGAAGGCGATCTGGTCCGCGAACAGCCGAATGTTCACGGTGTGCAGCACCGCGCCGATCATCGGCACGGCGAAGTACAGCTCGAGATGACGGTTCCCGTTCCATGCGAACGATGCGACCCGGTCGCCCGGTCCGATGCCGAGCTTCCGCAGCGCGTGCGCGAGTTTCGCGACCCGCTTCCCGAACGCGTCGTAGGTCAGACGAACGATCGCGTTGCCGTCGCGCGAGATGATGTGCTTGCGCGGGTGCGCTTTCATCGCGTGCTCGAAGATGTACCGGATCGCGAGGGGCTGATCCGACATCGTCGAGGGCATCGGCAGTCGCAGGGCTGGGGAGGGAATGGTCGCCATAAAGGCCTCCGATTCGCCGAAGATGGTTCTTCGCCCTCACCGGAGGGACGCGCGAACCTCTAGGTCAGCAGCGAGCGCAGCGCCGGATCGAGGGTGGGGTGGCGGAACATGTAACCGGCCGACCGCGCCGCGTCGGGAAGGACGCGCTGTCCCTCGGTGATGACGTACGCCCCTTCGCCGAGCAGCAGCGTCGCGGCGAACGCCGGCACCGAAAAGATGGCGGGACGGCCGACGGCAGCGGCCAGGGCACGGGTGAAGTCCCGGTTGGTCACGGGATTCGGCGCGACGGCATTGAGCGCTCCGGCAGCGCCGTCGATCGCCAGCAGGTAGATGCCGATTTGATCTTCGAGGTGGATCCAGGAGCACCACTGCCGGCCGCCGGCGATCGCGCCGCCGAGGCCGAGACGGAAGACCGGCAGCAGTTTGCCGAGCACGCCGCCGTCGGCCCCGAGGACCAACCCCGTGCGGACTTTCGCGACCCGCATGCCGAGCGTCGAGCCGGCGGTGTCGGCCTCCGCCTCCCACGCGACGCAAAGGCGGGCCAGGAAGTCGTCGCCTGACGACGACGTCTCGGTGAACGTGGCGATTCGGCTGGTGCCGTAGTAGCCGATCGCGGAGGCGCTCACGTACGCGGCGGGCCGCCGGTCCAGCCTGGCCAAGGCGGCGAGGTACGCGCGCGGCGCGTCGACCCGCGACGACCACATCGCCTGCTTCGCCGCGGTGGTCCAGCGGACGGCGACCGGCGCGCCGGCGAGGTTCACCACCACGTCGCTGCCCCCGCTGGCGGCCGCGGCCCGGCCCGGATCGCGCAGGCTGGCCGTGACGACCTGGTCGCCGCGGGCCCGGAGTGCGGCGGCAAGGTGCCGGCCGATAAAGCCGCTCGCTCCGAGAATCGTTACGCGCATCGTCGTCGAACCTCCGGAGGTGCTCGGAAACATTCAGGCGCTGCGAGCCGTCGCCGCCCTGATGGTCGTGGTCGTCCACGCGTACGCGGTCGAGTCGACCTACCTGCCGGGACGACCGTGGACCACGCCGTTCCACGTGCTGGGAACATACGGCGTCGACCTGTTCTTCGTGATCAGCGGGACCGTGATGGTCGCCTCGACCGCCGGCTGGTTCGGCGCGCCGGGCGCGCCCCTGCGGTTTCTCACCCGCCGTGCGACGCGCATCTATCCGCCGTATTGGATCGTCACCGCGCTCGTGCTCGTCGCATTTCTCGTCGTCCCCGCTGCGACCGGCGTCCACCGCAGCGCCGCGCCCGACGTCTTCGCATCGTTTCTCGCCGTGCCGCAGGCGGGCGAGCCGCTGCTGGTCGTCGGGTGGACGCTCAGTTACGAGTTGATCTTCTACGCGATCTTCGGGCTCGCGCTGCGCTTTGAGGGGCGGTATCTGGCGTTCGTCACCGGGCTGTGGATTGCGGCGGTCGTCGCGATCGGTGCGTTCGGGCCCCACGCGAACCCGTGGGTGCGCGTGCTCGGCAGCCCGCTCAACCTCGAATTCGTCCTCGGCATGGCGATCGGCGGCGCGGCCTTGCGCAGCGCGTTCGTCGCGCCGCGCACGATCCTCGTGCTCGGAATCGTCGCCGCGGTCGCCGCTTGCGTGGCGACGGCCTATTCAGGCCGCGAGTTCATCGAGGTCGGCTGGTGGCGTCCGTTCGCGGTCGGCGTCCCGATGGCGCTGATCGTGTACGGAGCGCTCGGGGTCGAGCGCGCCGGCGTGCTCGCGCCGCGCTGGCTGCGCGCGCAAGGCGACGCCAGCTACGCGCTCTACTTGTGGCACGTGCCGGCGATCGGCGCGATCGGGCTCGCGCTGCACGGCATCCACCTGCACGGAACTCCGGCGCGCTTCGCGATCGTCGCCGGCGGTTACGCGCTCGCGATCGCCGCATCGTTCGTCGCGTACGCGGCGATCGAACGGCCGCTGCTGCGGCTGGCGCGCCGCTATTTGCCGAGCGCGTCGAGCAGCGCCGGCCGCAGGGCGGCGGCCCAGATACCGTAGCCCGTCGCCGAGGGGTGCAGCCGGTCCGGCATCAGGGCGACATCGATGTTCCCCGCCGGATCGAGAAAGCCGGCACCCGCATCGAGCCAGCGAACGTGCGTGCCGTCGGCGAGAGCGTGGATGCGCGCGTTAGTATCGGCCGCGGCGGCGCGGAGCGGATCGTTTACCGGCCCGCGCGGCAGGATCGCATTGAGCACGACGACCGCGTTCGGTAATTTTTCGCGCACCGTCGCGACGATGGCGGCGACGCCGCGCGCAACGTTCTCGGGCGTCGCCGAGGCGAGGTTGTTCGTGCCGATCATCAGCACGACAACCCGCGCGTGGGTTCCGTCGAGTTCGCCGTGCTGTGCGCGCCACAGCACGAATTGCGTGCGGTCACCTTCGATCCCGAAGTCAGCGACGTTGCCCAGCGGTTCGATCTCGTGCTGCCACACCTCGGCCCCGCGGGTAGGAAAGTAATCGGTGATCGAATCGCCTAGGAACAGGACGTCGATCGGGCCAGTCTGAGCCTGCGCGACGAACGCGTCGTGACGCGCGAGCCACGCGGCCTGTGACCACGCGCGCGGCGCGGGGATCCACGCGCTCGCCTGCGGTGCAGGCGAGACGATGGCCGGTGGCGCGGGCTGGACGATCGCCGGTGGTGTCGACTGCATCGGCGCGCGTTTACCGCGTCGGGGCCAGCACGTCGGTGCCGACCAGCGCTTCGATCTCGTCGATCTCCTTGGGGATCCCCGGCGTGAGGTTTACCGGACCGCTCGCCGAGCACAGGATGTCGTCCTCGATGCGCACGCCGATACCCTTGAAGCGCTCGTCGCAATCGAGATCGCGCGCGACGTACAACCCGGGTTCGACCGTCACGACCATGCCGGGTTGGAGCGGGCGCCACCCCTCGCCGTCGGCGAGTCTGTACGAGCCGACGTCGTGCACGTCGAGACCGATCCAGTGGCCGGTGCCGTGCATGTAGAACGGCTTGTAGGCTTCCTGCTCGATGAGAGCGTCGACCTCGCCGTGCAGCAGGCCGAGTTCGACCAGACCTGCGGTGAGCACGCGCAGCGCCGCGAAGTGCGCTTCGCGAACGTGCGCACCGGGCCGCACCTGTGCGATCGCGGCCTTTTGCGCGGCGAGCACGATCTCGTATACCGCCCGCTGCTCCGCGCTGAAGCGCCCGTTCACCGGCCACGTGCGCGTGACGTCGGATGCGTAGTAATCGAGCTCGGCGGCGGAATCGATCAAGACCAGATCGCCATCGCGCAGCACGTCGCGGTTGGTGTTGTAGTGGAGGATCGTCGCGTTGTCGCCGCCGGCGACGATCGAGGGATAGGATACGTCCTGTGCGCCGTGCGCGCGATACGCGTATTCGATCGCGGCCTCGAGCTGGTACTCGTAGAGTCCCGGCCGCGTCGCGCGCATCCCGGCGAGGTGGCCCCGGCGCGTGATCTCGCCGGCGCGGCGCATCGCTTCGATCTCGCCGTCGTCTTTGATCAGCCGCAGCTCGTGCAGGATCACGCCCGGATCGACGATCGTATCGGGAGCGATGCCGCTGCGCCGCGTCCGGGTGCGCGCGTCGTCGAGCGCAGCGAAGACCGTGCGGTCGAAGCGTTCGTTGGCACCGACTCGCACGTGGGCACGCCGCGTCCCGGTCATGAGCTCGCCCAGCTTCGCGGAGAGCTCCCCGATCGGGTACGCCGCATCGACTCCGAGCGCCGCGGGCGCCGCCTCCACGCCGAGCCGCCGGCCGTTCCACGTCTCCAGCGCGCGGTCGCTCGGGCGCAAGAACAGGGTGACCTTCTCGGGCCGCGCCGGCGCGAGGACGAGCACCGCCTCCGGCTCGGTAAAGCCGGTGAGGTAGTAGAGGTCCGAGTTCTGTCGGTATTCGTATTCGGTGTCGTTGTTGCGCAGCGCGTGCTCGGCTGCCGGGACGATCATCACGCCGTCTCCGAGCTGCTCCAACACCGCTGCGCGCCGCCGGGCGAACGCGCTCATGGGCGAAGTCTTCCGGACGCCGAGGAACCACCCTCCCGAGGCGAGCTCAACCCGATATCGTGGCCGGCTGAGCGGAAGAGGCGGTACGGTAGGCGTCGGCGGTTCTGCGCACACCTTCGGGGTACGAGGCCGGCTCGAAACCGAACGCCTTCGTGAACTTCGTCGAATCGAAGACGTAGTCGAACTCGTACTGGTAGAGCATCTCGTACAACTCCCGGACGGTCACGTCGAACCGTCCCGCTACCCACACGATCGGGCGGCTGAGGACTTGATATCGAGGTTGCGTCCGCAGCGCGCCCGCGGCGAGTTCGATGAACGCTTTTCCGGTGGGCGGATCGGCCGCGGTAGGAACGTGCCAGGTCTGATTCCACGCGGTCTCGCTCTCCGCCAGCAGAACGAGGCTGTGCGCCGCATCCGGCGTGAACGTGAGCGAGTGCTTCACCGAATCCTTGGCCAACCACATCGCTTTCTTGTCCTTGGCGAAGTTGTCGAAGACCATGACGTTCGGGATGCCGGTGCGGGCGTTGGGGCCGTAAAAATCCGCCGAGCGCGCGATGAGCGCGGTGAGGCCGCCCGCCTGCATCTCGTTGAGAAGGGTGGTCGCGATCTCCGCCCGGATCTCGCCTTTCTTACTGCAGGGCCGGAACGGCGTTTCTTCCGTCATCGCGCCGTCGACTTTGCCGTACATGTACACGTTGTCGAAGAAGACGAGCTTTGCGCCGGCGCGCTTCGCGGCCTCGATGGCGTTGCGCATGATCGCAGGCCACAGCGTGCGCCACACGTTGACGTCGTACTTGAGACCGACGACGAGAAACGCAACCCGGGAACCGGAGACCGCCCGCACCGCCTCGTCGAGGTTGGACAGATCGGCGGCGACGGTCTCCGTCGCGCCCGCAAGCAGCTTGGGGTTGCGGCCGACGAGCCGAATCGGCTCGGCGCTGCGAGCGGCCAGCTCTTTGACGAGCTCGTCGGCAACGACGCCGCCGGCCCCGAGAATGGTAACCATGCCTGCATGGTACGCCGAGCGGCGGAATCACTGCAACTCGCATGCGGCGCCACGTTCGGCTGGGATGACTCTCCAAATTCTCTCCAGATTTCCTCCGAATGCTGGTGCATACTGCTTACAGTACCGTGCATCGAGGCCCATAAATGATTCCGTTTCCTAAACTCTTCCCGCTGCTGTCCGCGGCAGCGCTCGCAAGCGTCGCTCTGATTTCTCCGCTGGCGGCGAACGCCCAGGACCAACCGCCGTCCGCTCGACCGGGCGCAGGCAGCAGCGACCAGACCATCCGTGGACGCATCCAGTCGATCGACGGAATGTTCCACCTCAGCGTTCTCGACGACCGCGGCTACGTCGACTCCGTACAGCTGCATCAAGGTACGGTGATCAACCCGACGGGACTGAGCCTCGCAACCGGCATGAGCGTGACGATCACCGGCTACAACGCCGGCTCATCGTTCGACGCGAACGAGATAGACACGCCTTACGCGTACGACGGTCCGATCTACTACGGGGGGTATCCGGGCTACGACTACGGTTTCTTCTTCGGTGGCCGGCCGTTCCGCGGTGACTATCACGGTGGCGGGTTCCGCAGTGGGTTCCACGGTGGCGGGTTCCACGGTGGCGGGTTCCACGGTGGCAGCGGTGCTTTCCACGGCGGGGGATTCCACGGCGGCGGCGGGCACCGCTGATTCCGTAGAGCAAGTCGGCCGTCGCGCGCGCGAGCGTCGCGGCGGCGCGACGTTTTCGCCGCTTGATTTCTCGATTGCGCGGGGCGCTGGTGCTATGCTGATGTGGGTGGACTCATCGAGGTTCGCACATGAGGAAGCATCGTAACGTATCGCCGCTGCTGCTCGCGGCGGCGCTCGCAATCACCGGCCTGGTCTCTCCGCTGGCGGCGCGCGCCCAGGACCTGCCCTCGTACGCCCGGCCGCCCGCCGGCAGCTACGATCAGACCATCCGGGGCCGCATCCAGTCGATCGACGGAACGTTCCGCCTCACGGTTCTCGATGAGCGCGGCTTCGTCGACGCCGTGCAGCTGCACCAAGGCACGGTCATCAACCCCACCGGGCTGACCCTAGCACCCGGGATGAGCGTCACCATCACCGGCTACAACGCCGGCTCGTCGTTCGACGCGAACGAGATCGACGCGCCGTACACGTACACCGGTTCCTACCCGCTGCCGGCCTACTACGGTCCCGGCTGGTGGTATCCGGGTTTCGGGTACGGCTACGGCCCGGCGTTCAGTCTCGGACTGGTTTTCGGCAACGGCGGATACTACTACGTTCACCGGCCCTTTTACGGGCGACCCTTTTACGGCTCGCCATACTTTGGACGACCGTTCTTTGGGCGAGCCTTCTATGGGCGGCCGTTTTATGGTGGACCCTTCCGTGGCTACGGTTGGCGCGGTGGCGGATTCCGCGGCGGCGGGCGCCGCTGACTCATCGCGCGATCCTGCAACCGGAAAAACGCGCAAAGTGTCATTGAGTGTGGCTAGATCGGTTGGAGATTGCCTCCGCCGCGCCGCGATGGCGCAATGATTTCAACTCGCATGCGACACACGTTCGAGCGGCGAGCGCTGGTGCAATGCCGATCGCCGTTCCCTAAAGTTCATCGAGGCCCCACATGGTTCCGTTCCCTAAGATCTCCCCGCTGCTGTCGGCGTCGGCGCTAGCAATCGTCGCGTTGATTTCTCCGCTGACGGCGCACGCTCAAGACCTGCCGACGTACGCTCCACCGGGTGCAGGCAGCAACGACCCGTTTGTCACTGGTCGCATCCAGTCAATCGACGGAAAATTCCACCTCACCGTTCTCGACCAGCGTGGCGTCGTCGACTCCGTACAGCTGCATCAAGGCACGATCATCAACCCGAGCGGGTTGAGCCTCGCGCCCGGGATGAGCGTCACGATCACCGGCTTTGGCGCCGGCTCATCGTTCAACGCGAACGAGATCGACACGCCGTACTCGTACGACGGTCCGGTCTACCCTCCAGGCTACGGGTATGACTTCGGATTCTTCGATGACCGGACGTTCTACGGTGGTTTCCACGGCGGTGGGTTCCACGGCGGCGGATTCCACGGCGGCGGCGGGCACCGCTGATTCCCTAGCGCAAGTCGGCGCTCGCGCGCGCGATCGCCGCGGCGGCGACGACGACCGCCTCGCGCGCCGCGGCGTCGTCGCCGCTCGCGTACGCCGCGGTGACGGCGGGAAACGCGACGCTTTCGTAGGCGTTGACGCCGTAGGCGACGCGGTCGATCTCTTGCACCGCCGCCAGCGTGCGCGCCGCGTCGGGGCCTGCCCCATGCGCGATCGCGTCGTCGGTGCCGCGCGCGGCGGCGCCGAATGCGGCAGTCGCGGCGCGCAGCGGTGCGACGTCGATGGTGCGCCCGTCGCTCTGCGCGCGCGCCTGCACGCGCGCGATGCCCGAGTTGAGGACCGGGATCAGCGCCGAGAACGCGTATGGGACTGAATCCGCGTCGGCAAGCCGCATTGCGACGATGCCGTAGAGCTGCGCGTTGGTGCGGTGCAGCACGAAACCGGGATCGCTGAACGTCCACGCGTAGCGCAGCGTGTCGTAGCTCGAATGGTACGGCCCGAACGGTCCGGCGAAGCCCATCTCGGCCATCGGGGTGCCGAACCGGAAGAGAAACGCTTCGTGATCGCTGCCATCGCCCGGATTGCCGACCGTAATGCCGCGCGGCTGTGCGCTCCAGCGGTCGTGCAAATTCGAGCGTTCGTGCGCAGGATCCGGGACGGCCAAGGTCGCCGCGACGATCGACGTCGTCAGCGCCCCGACGGCCGAGGCGCCGAATGTCGTGCCGGTCAAGTTTTGACCGGCGTTGAGATACGCGACGCAGCCCTGCTGCAGCTCGCCCGCATGGGTTCGGGCGAATGACGCGGATCCGAGCAGGCCCAGCTCTTCACCGTCGAACAGCGCAATAACGAGCGTGCGCCTCGGGCGCCAACCGCTGCGCGCGAGGTAGCCGAGTCCGCGCGCGGTTTCGAGTATCGCGATGGTCCCCGCACCGTTGTCGCTGACGCCGTACACCCACGCATCGCGATGCGCGCCGATCACGACGCTCTGCGACGGCTCCGCGCCACGCAGCGTTCCGACGGTATTCCAAAGCGTGCGGGTTTCATGGTTCATACGCACGACCAGATGCACGGCGGCGGGACCTCTGCCCAGCGGATAGGGAGCGTCCAGCGCGCCGGCCCAGCCCGCCGGGCCGCTCGGCCCCCGCAGCGCGCGCAACAGCGTGCGCGCGTTCTCGCCGCTGATCGGCAGCGCGGGGATGCGGATGCCCACGCCGAGCGAACCGCGCTGGACCGAGCTCGACGGCCGCCACGGCCCGCTCGGGTACGTCGCCCCACGCGCCGCGCCGTCGTCGGCGGGATCGTTGTAGAGGATCGCGCCGATCGCGCCGGCCGCTTGCGCGTTCTGTACGAGCTGCCCGCGGAACGCGCCGCCGTAGCGGATCAGCGCGATCGCACCGCGCACGTCGACGCCGGCCTGGCGCAGCGTCGCGAAATCTTCCGGCATCCCGCGCCGCGCGTAGACCAGCGGCGCGGTAACGTCCCCGTCCGCGGATCCGGCGTTGAAGGGCAGGCCGACGGCGTCCACGAGGGTGTCCGGATCGTTCGGTTCTCCGTCTTCGCGCAGGTCGAAGCCGAGCGGCGGCGTGCCGCGCTGCTTGTGAAAGCCGTCGCGCGGCGTGAACGGGCGCCCGTCGGCGAACAGCTCGACCGCCAGCTTGCGCGGCGTGTCGACCCGGGCCGTGAAGGCCTCGATGCGGGTGTCGAACCCGTATTCCCGCAGACGGTCGGCCGTATAGACGGCAAGCGCGCGATCGGCCCGCGTGCCCGCGTAGTGCGGCCGGGCGCCGATTGCGCCGGCGTGTTCGAGCGCACCGTGCGCGCTCGGCAGATCGATGAACCGCCCCTCCTCGAACCGCTCGCGGGCGCCGGAGGCCGCGGTGAAGCCGAGGATCGCAGGCGGAGCCGGCCCGAGCGCCAGCAGGGCGAGCATGGCGAGGGCCAGGGCCGGAAGACGCATCATCGCTTTAGTGATCGGCGGCTTGCTCGACCGGCGCCAGCGTGGCCGTCGTTCGAACGATGTGCCATGAATTTCCGCTAAATGTCCTAAGGACCACGGCGGCTCATGCCGAAACGAAAGGGACCATGACTACCGGCGCCGCGCTCAATACGTACGTCTTTGTATTCGCTTTCGCTTCGATGTTCTTACTCGGCGCCAAGCGCCCGCTGCTCGCGCTTTCGACGCGCTTGCTGCTGGTGGTGCTGCTCGGACTCGGGCTCACCTACATGATGGAACCGAATGCGTGGTTCCACGGCTACATCGGCGTCGCGACGCTGATCGCAAACGCATTGTTCGTCGGGTTCGCCGCGATCGACTTTCTCAACTGGCAGAAGAAACGCGCCGCCGAAGGCGGCTAGCGCCGCCGCACGTCAGCCGAGCGCGTTGAGCACAGCCGCGCTCTGGCGGTCGAGACTTTGTTCGAACACTTTGGGATGCGTCAGGTAGAAGACGCACATCGCCTGCACCAAGAAGCGGTGGCGGGCGGCGTCCGCTAGCGTGCGCACGAGCACGAGCGTACCGCGCACGAGCCGGGTCAGGCCCGCCGTCGCGTCGGCCGTCGATGCGTAGCACGCGACGAAGTTGAGCTCGCCGTGCTCGCGGTCCTCGGCTTGATCGATGAAGTAGTCCAGCAGAATGTGGATCGCCGAGACGCCGGGGAAGTACGCGCGCGTCGTCGCGTCGACCGCGTCCGGCTCGAGCCGTTTGCGCGCGCCGAGTTCGATCAAGGCGAAGATGGGGAGCGACGATCCGCATGCCGCCGCGAATTCCCACCACGACAGTCCCGGAAACGCTTCGCGATTGCGCTCGTACCACGCGCCGCAGGCAAACTCGCGCGCGCCGGCCGGGCCGTGCTTGAGCACTTGCAGTTCGGCGTAGAACGTCGCCACCTCCACCAGCCGGTCGCGCACGGCGGCGTAATTGGGGAGTTCGCGCAAACCGCTGCGCGCCGCGTCGACCAGCGAACGCAGGTAGCCGCCGTCGTCGCCTGCCGGGCCGTCGCGATAGTAGTCGATCGGGACGCGGCGGTCGTCCAACGCGTCGAGCAGCGCCTCGTGCAGCGTCGCGAACGCCTGCTGAGAGACGCCCGGCAGGCGGTCGCACAAGTTGTCGAGATAGTCGTAGATCGTCTCGAGCGAAGCGACGATACCGACGTAGCGGCGCGCCGCCGCACCGTGCATGAACGTCGCGAGGATCGCTCCGCCTTGGACGTGGTACGCCTTGCCGTCGATCGAGGCCAAGGCCTGTTCGCGCAGCGCCGCGTCCGGAATCCGTTCCGCGCGACGGCGGATGAGGGCGAGCTCGCGGCTGGCGCGCGGGATCACCGTCCCGACGAAGCGCGCGGTCGCAATCCAGCCGCGCGGGCCGAGCGCGAGAAAACGGCGCACGCGCGAAGGCCGGCTGAAGACGATGCCGATCGTTCGCCGCACGTCGCGCAGCAGCGCGGCGGGAACGGCGATCTTAGATGGCACCGACGAAGCGCCCCGGTGCCAGCACGTTCTGCGGATCGAAGCGTTCTTTGAGCGCCCGCATCGTGGCGATGGTAGACGGCGTCTCGCCCCACGCATCGACGTGCGGCACCGCCGCATCGTGCGCCGCGATGAGCTGCGCGCGGCCGATCGCGGAACGGACGGCCGCCCCTGCGGCGGCCAGCGTTTGCGCGTCGAGCGCCGCCGGGGCGCGAACGCGCGCGACGACGTCGCCGGTGAGCAGATTCGCGATCGTCTCGACGGAAACTCCGCGCTCGCCGCCGGAGGGGAACGCCGTGCGCGCCCGCTCCGAGCGGAGCGGCGCGTCGGCCGGCAGACCGCGTCCCAGCAGGGTGAACGAGACCGCGCCGGCGAGCGCGACGTACTCGTCGACCACCTCTTGGAAGCCGTCACCCGCCGCGGCGCCGGTTACGATGCGCGTCTCGGCGACGCCGGCCGCGCCGAGCGCCGAGCGGTATTCGCGCATCGCGCGGTCGACCGTGCTCTCCGAACCTTCGAAGAGCGCGACGATCTGCGGCCGGAAGTCGATGTCCTCCGGGCGCGGCGCGTCGCGCAGCGCGAGAAAGCCGTCGCGAATCAGCAGCGCGACCGGAGGCACCGTCATGCCGCCGACGTGGGCGACGACCCGCTCGCGGTTGTCGTCCTCGAAGGTCGAAATGGCCAGCCGCTGCTCGGGCGGCGCCGGAAGCACTTTGAAGTTCGCGCGCACGATCGCGCCGAGCGTGCCCTGCGAGCCGACGTACAGCTTGCCGAGGTCGTAGCCGGTGACGTTCTTGACGACCATTCCGCCGCAGACCGCTAGCGTACCGTCCGTCAGGGCGACCGTCGCGCCGATCAGCAGATCGCGCGAGCGGCCGTAGGTCGCGCGCCGCGGACCGGCCCAACCGCTCGCCAATGTTCCGCCGATCGTGGCCCGTGCGGGGAACGGCGCGTCGAGCGGAAGAACTTGGTGGTGTTCCGCGAGCATGCGCCGCAGCGTCGCGAGCGTCATGCCGGCGCCGATGCCGATCGTGAGATCGCGCGGCTCGTATTCGTGCACGGCGACGAGCCGCGTCGTCAGCACGGCCGAGTCGTACCGCACGGGCGGGTTGGCGCTGTGCTGCAGCGTGCCGCCGCCGTGCAGCACGACGCTCTCACCGGCGGCCGCCGCCGCGGCGAGCGCGTCGGCCAGCTCGACGCCGTCGGCCGGCTCCAGCACGCGCGCCGGCGAGAGCGGCCCCAAGCGCAGCGCGTCGTTGTGTTTTGCGATCACGCCGTCGCGGTCCCAAGCGCAGCCGGCGTTTTCACCTAGCCGCACGTGGCGCCGCTCGGAAAGATCTTGTCGGGGTTGAAAGCGCGCATC
>JAQBPL010000083.1 GCA_028287545.1 Vulcanimicrobiota bacterium
GAGCCCGGTTCGCTCTCACCGCTCTTCGCGCTCGACGACTACACGAACGTCGTCGACCGGCTCGCGTTCGACGTGCTGCTGACGATCGGCGAGGACGGGCGCACGCTCATCCCGCGGCTCGCCGCCGGCGTCCCGAGCCTCCAGAACGGCGGGATCAGCCGCGACGGCTTGACGCTGACCTACCGGCTCCGCCGCAACGTGAAGTGGCACGACGGCCTGCCCTTCACGAGCAAGGACATCGCGTTCTCGTACGCCGCCATCATGAACCCGGCGAACAACGTGCCGAACCGGCACGGCTACGATCAGGTCGCGTCGGTTGCGACGCCGGACCCCTATACTGTCGTCTTCCACATGAAGCGCGCGTACGCGGCCGCCTTGACGGCGCTGTTCGGCGACGCCGAGCCGAGCCCTATTTTGCCCGAGCACCTGCTCGCGAAGTATTCCGACCTCAACCAGGTCGACTTCAACCAGCATCCCGTCGGCACCGGCCCGTTCAAGGTCGTGCGGTGGACGCACGGCCAATCGCTCGAGCTCGAAGCGAACGACGACTACTATCTCGGCCGGCCGAAGCTGCGGCATATCAGCGTGCGTTTCGTTCCCGACGAGAACACGGCAGTGAACCAGCTGCGCACGCACGAGCTCGACGTGTTCGCCGAGATGTCGGTCAACGCGTACGGCCAAGCGAAGACCGTTCCGGGCGTCAAGGTGGCTCTGACGAACCTGCACGGCGCGTCGAACGTCGTCCTGAACACGACGCGCCCGGACCTGCGTGACGTGCGCGTGCGGCGCGCGATCGCCGCCGCGCTCGACAAGGCGGCGATCACGAAGAACTTCTCGTACGGCGCGGGCACCGTCGCAACCGAGGATCTGCCGGCGTTCATGTGGGCGCACGACGCCGGCACGAAGTCCCAGGCGTACGATCCGAGCGCCGCTCGCGCGCTGCTGCGCGCAGCAGGCTGGACTCCTGGGCCGAGCGGGATCGTGAGGAAAGGCGGCCGGCCGCTGAGCCTGACGTTCGCGTACGCGCAGAACAACATCGCCGCGCGCCTGATCGCGATCCAGATTCAAGGCTACCTGCGCGCCGTCGGCATCGACGCGCAGCTCAAGGGATACACCACGCAGCTCATGTTCGGTGCGTACGCGGCAGGCGGCGTCTATCAAGCCGGCCGCTTCGATCTCGCCTGGTACACGATGACGCTGGGTCCCGATCCGGACAGCGCCGGGCGGTTCACGTGCGGCGCGATCCCGCCGCACGGGCAGAACTATTCGCGCTACTGCCATCCTGAGATGGACGCCGCGCAGACGGCCGGCTTGGCGTCGTTCGATCTGGGGTCGCGCAAGCGCGCCTACGCGCGCAGCCAGCAGCTGCTGGCGCGCGACGTGCCGGTCGTATTCGTGTATTGGCCGAAGAACATCGCCGCGTACGACGCGCGCCTGCACGGGTTCGCGCCGAACGCCGTCGTGCCGACCTGGAATGCTCACGACTGGTCCTTCTGATAACAGCGTGCCAAATAGCGGCGAACGCTCGCTCGCGCAGTATCTTAGCAATTCGGCTACGCTGAAATGTAGCGGCTTCGATTTGGGGGGCCGATAGTTTCAGTGCCGGGGCGCTTTGGTTTCCGAAGAGGTTGTTGCTGTGCCTACCTCCTTTACGCTTGGATCGATCCGCGCCCAGGCCACGAAAATTTTCGCATACGTCGCCTGGGCGAACGTCTTCTTGGTCGGAGCGGTTGCCCTCATAGGGCGTAATCCTCCGCTGGAGCCGATGGCCGTCGCAGCCCTGATAGCACTCATCGCCACGCTGTCGGCCTGGAAGCTGCGCGACGGACTCGCACTGCGCGCGATCATCGCCGTGTGCCTGACGTTCGGTCCGATCCTGTTCGTCTATGCAGGACGCGGCCACCTCAGCGGTATCGGCGGCAACGGCGATTGGCAGGTCGACTACCACATGTATTTCTTCGGCGTGTTCGCGATGCTGACCGCATACGTCGATTGGCGCCCGATCGCGATCTCCGCCGCGCTCACCGCGGCCCATCACCTGATTCTCGACCTGGTCGTGCCGGCGAACGTCTTCCCCGAGGAAGGGATCGACCGCGTCGCGCTCCACGCGATCGCCGTTGTGATCGAGTGCGGCGTTCTCTTCTGGGTGACGGTCGCCATCGGCGCGCTGTTCAAGCGGCTCGAAGACTTGGTCGATTTGACCTCGCGAGAGACGGCGGACGCGCTTACGCGCGAACACGAAACGATCTCGAGCCTGCAGGCCCAGCTGAACCGGCATCTTGCCGTCCAGGAGTCGTAGCGCTCATGGACGTCGTTCTGGTGTTTCCTTCGAACTCAGGCACGATCATCGCAACGAAAACGCTGAAAGAGTTCGGGGTCCCGGCGCGGATGATCCCGACGCCGCAAAGCGTTCAGTCGCTATCGAACCTGTGCTTGAGCATCGACCCCTCGGTGGAAGGCCGGGCCGTCTCCGTACTCAAGGCGGCAAATGTCAGCGTAAGCGCCGTCTATCGTTGACGGTCATGCGGTGCTTTCGTCACTGCAGCAGGCCGATGCGGTTCGCGTCTTTCCGGTTTTCGGTGAACCAGATCTTGCCGTCGGGCGCGCCGGTGATCGCGAACGGTTGCGCCGCAGCCGTAGGGAGCGGGTATTCGGTGACCGCTCCCGCCGGCGTGATGCGTCCGATCTTATGCGCAGGGTTCGACAGGGAGCCTTCGGTGAACCAGAGGTTTCCGTCCGCACCTGCAGCGATGCCGAGCGGCCCGGCGTTGCGCGTCGGCAGTGAGAACTCGGTGATCGTGCCCGTCCGCGTAATGCGGCCGATCTTGTCCGCGGAGTTCTCGGTGAACCACAGGTTGCCGTCCGGTCCCGCGGCGATGCCGAACGGATGTCCCCCGCGCGTCGGCACCGGGAACTCCGCGAACGTTCCGCTCGGCGTGACGCGCCCGATCTTGCCGGCGCCGTATTCGGTGAACCAGAGGTTGCCGTCGCGTCCTGCCGCGATCGAAAACGGGTACGCGCGCGGCGACGGAATCGTGAATTCCGTCGTCGCTCCGGAAAGCGTGATCCGTGCGATCTTGTTGGCGAAATTTTCGGTGAACCAAAGCGACCCGTCGGGCCCCGCCGTGATCCCCGTCGGCTGACTGTTTCCGTTGGGGAGAAAGAACTCCGCGATGGTGCCCGACGGCGTAATGCGGCCGATTCGGCCGCGTGCTCCTTCGGTGAACCAGAGGTTGCCGTCCGGGCCGGCGGCGATGCCGAACGGTTGTGCCGACGAGCTCCTCGGCGGCATCGGTATCGCGTATTCCGTTACCTTGCCGTTCGGCGTGATGCGCCCGATCTTATCGCGGCTGTCCTCGACGAACCAGATATTGCCGTCGGGACCCGGCACGATCGACCGGAGCACGCCTCCCGTCGGCCCCGCGAACTCCGTGATCTTCCCGCCGATCGCGACCGCGCCGGCCGCCGTGGCCGAATCGACGGGGATTGCGAAAGATGCGGCCGTCAGGACGCCGGCGGCGGCGAGTGAGCAAACCCCTCGGCGAAAGCGCATCGTGACGGCCATCATACCATGTCGCGGAAGCGATTTGCCCGCTGCGGTCTGCGCCCTGGAATCCGTGTCCGCAGATCAGCAAGATCCGCCAAACACGCGACACGAATTGGTATAGCACCCTGCCCTCGCGCTCGGTATCGTAGATCGATGACGCGCCCGGCACATCTCGATCGTTGACGTCCCCTCTCCGCGAGAGGGCCGGTATTGCAGCGCATGTTTCTTCAACGCGCAGCACGCGGCACCAAAATCCACCTCGCCTCCACAAATGACGCAGTCGCACGGCGGCTTGCGGGAGAATTTAGTATGGCTTCTACCAAAGGACCCAACGGTTCGGGTTCGGCAGACGGTTCGACCTCGCCGAGGGGCATGACCGACAATCACGGCGCGCCGGTCAGCGACAACCAGAACTCGCGCACGGCCGGTGTTGCGGGTCCTACGCTTCTCGAAGATTTCCACCTGATCGAGAAGAACGCCCAGTTCAATCGCGAGCGCGTTCCGGAACGTATCGTCCACGCCAAGGGCGGCGGCGCATTCGGGTATTTCGAAGTCACCGACGACGTCACCCAGTACACGCGCGCCGACTTCCTGGGCAAGGTCGGAAAGCGGACCGACATGGTCGTTCGGTTCTCTACGGTCGCGGGCGAACACGGCTACGCAGATACCGACCGCGATCCGCGCGGCTTTGCGGTGAAGTTCTATACCGACGAGGGCAACTACGACATCGTCGGCAACAACACGCCGGTATTCTTCATCCGGGATGCCATAAAGTTTCCGGACTTTATCCATTCGCAGAAGCGCCATCCGCAGTCCGGTCTGCGCGATCCCGGCCGCATGTGGGACTTTTGGTCGCTCTCGCCCGAATCGCTCCACCAAGTGACGTACCTGATGGGCGACCGTGGAATTCCGGCCGGTTATCAGTTCATGAACGGCTACGGCAGCCACACGTACCAATGGATCAACGGCGCGGGCAAGGCGGTCTGGGTGAAGTATCACTTCAAGACCGAGCAGGGCATCAAGAATCTGACGCGGCAAGACGCCGTGCGGATCGCCGGCGAGGATCCCGACTTCCACCGCCGCAGTATGTTCGACATGATTGCCGGCGGCGATGCGCCGGCGTGGAAGCTCTACGTGCAGGTCATGCCGCTCGAAGACGCGGCGACGTACCGGTTCGATCCCTTCGACGTGACGAAGATCTGGTCGCACAAGGACTATCCGCTGATTCCGGTCGGCCGCATGGTGCTCAACCGCAACCCGGTGAACTACCACGAAGACGTCGAGCAAGCCGCCTACGAGCCGTCCAACGTCGTGCCCGGCATCTGGTTCTCGCCCGACAAGATGCTGCAGGGCCGCATCTTCGCCTACGCTGACGCGCACCGCTACCGGATCGGCACGAACTACATGTCGCTTCCGGTGAATCGGCCGAAAGTCGAGGTCCGGAACTACATTCGCGACGGTCTCATGCGGTTCGACGGCAACTTCGGCTCGGCGGACAACTACGAGCCGAACAGCTTCGGCGGTCCGGTCGAGCAGAAGAAATACGCGGAGCCGCAGTACAAGATGCCGGGAAACACGACCGGACGCTTCGAGCAGAAAACGGCACGCAACGACGACTACGTCCAGGCCGGCGACCTGTATCGGCTGATGACTTCCGACGCACAAGACCGCATCGTCGATACGATCGTCACCATGATGAAGTCCGTGCGGCGCGACATCGCACTCAGAGCCGTCGGGAACTTCGCCAAGTGCGATGCGACGTTCGGCGAGCGTCTTGCGCGCGGCCTCGCGTTGAACGAACTGCTCAAGCCGGCCGCTGCCGGTTCTCGGTAAACCACACTTCAAATTGTTAGGAACTGCAACTGTGTCATGAAAGCTACCCTAGATCCCCTCCGCCTTCCGATCACCGGCAACGGCGCCTCGACGCCCGAACCGGTGGAGGAGGCGGTTCCCGTCCCCTTCGCCCGAAAGCTGTTCGCCGAGCTGGTCGGCACCTTCTCGCTCACGCTGGTCGCCGCGGGTGCGCCGGTCATCGCCACCGCGGCCCACGCACCGATCCCGGCAGCGGCAGGGGCCGCGGCCGTCGGCATGATCCTCATGGCGATGATTTACAGCATCGGCCCGATCTCGGGCGCGCACATCAACCCCGCCGTTACGTTCGGCTTCGCGCTGCGCGGCGCGTTCCATTGGTCGCGGGTGGTGCCGTACTGGATCGCGCAGATCGTCGGCGCATCCTTGGCGGCCGTACTCTTGCTCGCGGTTTTCGGCAACATCGTGCATCTCGGTTCGAACATTCCCGCACCGAGTGCAGGACCCGTTGCCGCGTGTGTCGTCGAGGCCGCGCTGACCACGATGTTCGTTCTGGTCATCCTCGGGACGTCCGAAGAAGCGGGCTCAGCCGGCCCGAATGCCGCGATATCCATCGGCGCGACGCTCGCGCTCTGCGGCATGTTCGGCGGGGCGGTGAGCGGTGCGTCGCTCAATCCGGCCCGCTCGATCGGACCCGCGCTCGTCTCCGGCACGTTCGGGGACCTGTGGGTCTACATCGTCGGTCCGTTGCTCGGTGCGGCGATCGCCGTCGGCTTGGACGCGCTGATCCACGGCTCGCGCAGACCGACGTACGGACAAACCGAAGGCCGCTAGCGAAGGTCGCCCGGCACGCGAGCGCAGGCTTCGTCGTATCGACGAGGCCTGCGTTTTCGCGCGCCTATGCTCCGACCCCGGTACCTCGTGGTACCGGAGCGTAGCTGCTCCTTCATCACGTCCACATACTCTGCCATGATGGCCTCGTACAAAGCATCTGAAGGCCTTTAAAGTGGGAGACATGACGAAATCTGACACCCAACTTCTTGCCGACGTCGGAGAAGAACTCAAATTTGACCCGAGCATCGACTCCTCGAAGATCCAGATCGGCGTACACGACGGCATCGTGACGATGAGCGGCACGGTGCCGAGCTACTGGCAAAAGGTCCAGGCGGAGAAGGTGGTGCGCCGCGTGTCTGGCGTCCGCGGCATCGCTAACGACCTTACGGTCGATATCCTGGGCACCTTCAAGCGTGACGACACCGATATCGCGCGGACGGCCGCTAATGCGTTGGAATGGCACAGCGATCTTCCCAAGACGATTCAGGTCACCGTAAACAACGGCTGGGTCA
>JAQBPL010000092.1 GCA_028287545.1 Vulcanimicrobiota bacterium
AATTTTCTCAACCATGTCGCCTGGACGGGCGCCGGAATCGTCTACGTCATGGGTGCCGACGGCATCATGCGCGCGGCCGACGCGGCGCCGGCAGGCTTCTCGTTCGTCCAGATCAGCGACAGCCACATCGGATATTCCGGACCGGCGAACGTCGACGTGCGCGGTACGCTCAAGCACGCCGTCGACTCGGTCAACGCGCTTGCAGTGCAGCCGACGTTCGTCATCCACACCGGCGACGTGAGCCACTTGAGCAAAGCGGCGGAGTTCGACGACGCTCGCGCAATCTTGAGCCAGCTCCGCGCGCCGTTGATCACGATTCCCGGCGAGCACGACGTGATCGGCACGGAGGGACCCAAACGTTTCGCCGACGCGTTCGCACGCAAAAGCGCGGCGGGTCGCGGCTGGTCGTCGTGGGATCAGAACGGCATCCACTTCGTCGCGCTGATCAACGTCGGCGAAGGCGAGACGATGGGCGTGCTCGGCAACGAACAGCTGGCGTGGCTCGAGGGGGATCTCGCGGCGCGCAAGACCGACACGCCGATCGTCGTCTTCGGTCACGTGCCGCTGTTCGCCGTTGCGCCGGAATGGGGCTGGACGACGCAAGACGGCACCAAAGCGATCGCGCTGCTGCGCCGCTTCTCCGCCGTGACGGTCCTCAACGGGCACATCCATCAGGTGGTCGAGCACAGCGACGGCGCGATCCGCTTCGCGACCGCGAACGCGACCGCGTTCCCGCAAGCGGCGCCTGGCACGCCCGGTGCGAAACCCGGGCCGCTGAAGGTCGCGCCGGACTCGCTGCTCGGCGTCCTCGGCTTCCGAACGGTCGAACTGGACCCGCGAGCGTCATGGCGCGATCGCACGCTAGCCCAAGCCTGAACGGCGTCGAAGCGCCACGGATGGCCTTCGAGGGCTCGGGGTTCGAACTGGCGTATCGCGCGCACTCTGCGCGGCTGCGGGCGGTCGCCTACCAGGTCCTTCGCGACCGCGAGGCGGCCGAGGATGCGGTCCACGGCGCGCTCATGCGGGTGTGGAGCGCCGGTTCGTATCGTCCTGAACGCGGCGCGCTCTTGCCGTTTCTCATCGCCTGCGTCCGGCGCGAGGCCTACGACGCGGCGCGCGCAGCCCGCCGGCGTCGAGATCGGGAAGTCCGTGTCGCGCCCGAGCCGGTCCTGCCCGACCCGACGGCGGCGATCGATCCGGTCCAAACGCAACGCCTTCGGGCCGCGCTGGACACGCTCTCGGCGCCGCAGCGTGACGTGATCCTGCGCGCGTACTACGGCGCGCGAACACTGGACGAGGTCGCGCGCGAGTTCGAGCTGCCGCTCGGAACCGTGAAAAGCCGTCTCTCACAAGCACTGCGCCATCTGCGTACGACGCTCTCCGGAGGAACATGACCCAAAACGACCACCTCGAGGACGACGCGGAACTGTACGCCCTCGGACTGACCGACCCGGATCGCGGCTCCGCGATCGAAGCGCACCTTGCCGCCTGCGCCGAGTGCCGCACGCGCGTCGCGGAGGCCGAAGAGACGGCCGCAGCGCTCGCCGGTGCGTTGCCGCCGATGCCGGCCGCGCGCCCGGCGCGCTGGAGCCTCGCACCCGGTTTGGCAGCGGCCGCCGCGGTGGTGTTCGCCGCCGCCGCCGGGTTCGAAGGGTACACCGCGCACACCGCGACGACGCAATTGGCGCAAACGGACACCGCGCTGATCGCAATGGCGTCGAGTCATTTCGGCCATACGACGCTGACCTCGGCGCCGGGCGTCACCGCCAAAGCGATCTACGCGCGCGACGGAGCGTGGTGTTACGTCGTCGCCTCGGGTGTCGGCGAACACGCTCATCTCGTGATGCACCGCAACGGGGTCGCTCGAGATCTCGGGCCGCTCTCCGACGGTCGCGCATCGACGCTCTTCGTTCGCGGCGCGGGCCGCGTCGCCGAGATCGACATCGTCGCCGACGGCCACACCCTCGCCTCCGGCCGCCCGGTCTACTAAGAAGGCGTTGTCACAATGCCTACAGCGCTTGCCCTTCGGTTGACGCGCGGATGCCGTCGAGGTGTGCGGAGACGCGTTCCTCGAGCAGCTGCCAGCCGGCGGCGGTGACCTCGAAGGTCGCGAACGCGCCGTTCTCGACTTTCGTCGCCCAGAAGTCGTCGAGTTCGCGGCCGCTCGCATCGACGAGCGCGGCTCGCACGACCGCGTCGTGCGTCATGACGAGCGCGGGAACATCGGGGACGAACGCTGCCGCGAACGCGCGCCAACGCGCGAGGACGTCGCGCGTCGACTCCCCGCCGTCGAAGACGACGTTGGCGGGATCGTTCCGCCACGCATCGTAGCGCACCGGATCGTTCGCGGCGATCTCGTCGCGCATACGGCCTTCCCACGTGCCGTGCGCGATCTCGATCAGCCGGTCGTCGGTTTCGACCTGCAGGTTGAGGCGCTCCGCGGTCGGCCGCGCCGTCGCCGTGCAGCGCAGCAGCGGCGAAGAGACGATGCGGCCGACGCGCGCCTCGTCCATCGGCGCGACGAGCGCGAACGCCTGCTGCATGCCGAGCGATGTCAATGCCGACTCTCGCCGTCCTTGGTAGCGGCCGGCGAGATTCCACGTCGTCTCGCCGTGCCGCGCGAGATACACGCGCATCCGCCGCGCCTTGGCGCGACGAGCACGGTGAACCTTCCGGCGCCTGCCCGCGACGCACGGGCATGCAAGGCCTGCGGGGCGACGACACCGGCGAAGCGCCATCTGTTCCCGTTCGCGAAAAACGGTTTTTGGCGTACGGGATCGCCGTGTCCGTCGCGCTCCATCTCGCGGCGGTGCCGCTCGTGCGCGCATCGCCGACGCTGGCAGAGGAACGTCCGCCAGACTTGTTGATCACCCAACGTCCGCCGCCGGCGCCGCAGCGTCCGCCCACTCCCAGCCCGACGCCGGCGCCGCACGCCACGCCGCCGGCTCACGCGCGCACTGCGCCGCCGAAACCTGCTGCGGTGAAGATCACCGCGCCGCGGACAGTGACGCATCACGGCGGCAGCGTCGAACACCCGAATGTGTTTGCGACCGGCAGCCCGGACGGCATGCCGGGTGCGCCGCCGAGCGCGCTTGGGGACGGGCCCGCGGTCACCGCCGCGCCTGCGACGCCGACGCCGCTCCCGATTCCGTCGCCGCTTGCGTGCGGCCGGCCCGACGTCGCGCCCGCAACGCTCCGCGCGGCGGAGCCCGAGATGCCGCCGTTGGCGCAGCAGCAAGGGATCAACGGCACCGTCGAGGTCATCGTGTCGCTCGATGCGGCAAGCCGCGTCGTCGCGACGCGCGTGCGGCGTTCTCCGAGCAACGTGCTGAACGCTGCCGCGGTCGCGGCGGCGCGCGCATCGCAATTCCGCACCGAGGTGCGCGACTGCGCGCCGATAGCCGCCGACTACGTGTTTCGGGTGGACTTCAGCGGTGAGTGAACGTCACTCGACCGCGGTGAAGGCCACGCGAACGACGAGCGAGGCTTGCGTGGCGACGAGTTCGCGTTCTTCGGCATCGATGAAGAGCGTGTCGTGTTCTTCGAGCGTCTCCGCGCCCGCTGCGACTTCGCCGGCGATGACGAACACGTAGACGGGCCCATGCTCGCGCCACGGGACGTGCGGCAGCCGGTGCGCGACCTCGACCTCGGCGCGCGCGGCGTCGCGATGCGCCATCACGTTGAAAGCCTGCACGCTGCCGGCAAGGAGCGAACAATCGGGCATCGTCTCGCCCGCGAAATCCCAGCGCGCGCCGAGCCGATCGAGCGTCACCTGGGTGCCGTCCGCGAACGCCAGCGTAAAGCCCGCGCCGGCCGCAAGCACGATCGTACGATCGTAGCCGCATAGGTCCGAGAACGGCCCGTCACGGTCGATCGTCGCGAGCGAAAGACGGCGCTGCGCGATCGGCGCGCCGTCGACGAGGATGTCGTGCGTGATGCCGCCGCCGTTCAGCCACGGCACCGCACGATATTCTCCACGCCGCAGAATCATGCTATGTCACCCTCGAGGGGCCTTCGTCACGCACCGTCCCTCGCGCTGGACGTTGAACGTGAGGCACGATTCGCGACGAGGGCCCCTCGACAAGCTCGGGGTGACATGGCGATCAGGGAACGATCGCGGTCGCTTCGATCTCGACCTTCGCTTTGTCTTCGACGAGCGCGGTGACGGCGACGACCGACATCGCGGGGAAATGGCGGCCCATCACGTCGCGGTAGGCGGCGCCGATCTCGCGCTGTGCGGCGACGTACTCGTTCTTGTCGGTGACGTACCAGGTCAGCCGCGCGACGTGCTCGGGCGTGCCGCCCGCTTCGGCGAGGATCGTGACGATGTTGCGCAGCGCCTGCCGCACCTGGCCGGCGATGTCGTCGCTGACGAAGCGCCCCTCGGCATCCCACCCGATCTGTCCGCTCACGAACACGGTGGTCCCCGTGCCGCTGACGCCGCAGGCGAAGCCCTTCGGGCGCGGCCAGCCCGGCGGTTGGAGGATCGTCACGCGTTCACCTCGTTCGTGCGCAGCTTGAAGCGCTGCAGCTTCCCGGTTTGCGTGCGCGG
>JAQBPL010000170.1 GCA_028287545.1 Vulcanimicrobiota bacterium
GACGACCGAGCGATACCGCTGGAGTTTCGAGACGATCACCCCGACGTCGTTCGCGTGGGAGGGACGCGTCTCGCGCGACGGCGGTGCAACCTGGCACCTGGAGCAGACCATCACCGGCACGCGGTGACGGTTATGGCGCTACTCGCCGTTGACCGATCGCGTGCGAGAGCGAATCGCCGACGGTGAGATCGCAAGCCCCCGGCGCGGCGACCCCTCGTGTGAGAGGTGCTCGCGCAAGAGCGCGCTCACGTCGAGGACGTCGCGCGGTGCCGGCAATGTTTCGCTCGGGCGATACAAGAGGTATCCCTGCGCGCCCCGGATGCCGCGGCCGACCGGCGCCCGCGCGCATTTAGCATGCTCGATGAAGTCCAGCATCGGAATATCCTCGATGCCTTCGGCGATCACGTACGCGCCGGTCACCTTCGCGAACGCGACGATCGCGGCGACCACGCCGCTGGCGCTGCGGTCGCCCATCGCCTTCACGATGATCGCGCGATCGATCTTCACGTAGTCGAACTGCAGCCGGCTCATAATCTCGAGACCGGCATGTCCGGCGCCCGTGTCGTCGAGCGCGATGCCGAAGCCGGCGGCCTTCAACGACCTGGCGACGGCGATGACCTTGTCGATGTGCGCGATCGAGCGCTCGGTGATCTCGATGACGACGCGGTCGGGACGCAAGCCGGCCGCCGCGACCGACGCGGCGAATTCGGCGATGTCGAAGTCGCGGTCGAGCGTCTGCGGCGAGACGTTGAGAAAGAGCAGCGCGTGCGCCGGCAATTCTCCCGCGCGGCGCAGTGCGGCCAACCGGCTCGCGCGATCGAGTTCGTGCGCGCAGCCCAGACGTTCGGCGACGTCGAAGGCATCTTGCGGCCCGGCGAATCCGAACGATGCCGCCGGGCGCAAGAGCGCTTCGAAGGCGAGAATCTCCGTGCGCTCGAGATCCCAAATGGGCTGGAAGGCGATCGGCAGCGTGCCGCTCGCGAGCAGCGCCCGCAGGCTTTGGACGCGCTCGGTCGAGAGCAGCCACGTGCCCTTGTTCGCCGCGTCGAACTGCGAGACGCCGTTGCGGCCGCCGCGCTTGGTGTGGTACAGCGCGGCGTCGGCCTGATTCTGCAGCGCCTCGGGGGTGATGTCGAAATCTTCCGCCGTCGAGAAGCCGATGCTGACCGTGCTGCCGTGAAGCGTCGTCGACGCGGCGATGCGAATGTGTTCGAGAACCGCTCGCGCGACCTCGGCCGTCGTGTGCGGGAGGATGATCGCGAACTCGTCGCCGCCGACGCGATAGGCGCGGTCGCCCGCGCGGCCTGCCCGCAGGATGCCGGCGAGCTCGATCAGCACCCGATCGCCGTACACGTGACCGTTTTGGTCGTTGACCAGTTTGAACTGGTCGATGTCAAGCATCGCGAGCGTCAGCGGCACTTCGTGCCGCACGGCGAGGGATATCTCGCGGTCGAGATCGTCTTTGAACGCGCGGTGGTTGCCGATGTTCGTGAGCGAATCGACGGATGTCGTCGAGGCCATCCGCTTCACGTCGACCTCATGGCCGGCGACCAATCGAGCGCGATAGGCGTAGATCACGAACAGAAACCCGAGCAAGCACCCCAGGCCGAGCACGCTCAGCGCGACCGCGACGTGCACCACGTACTGCTGGTTGGTCTCGAGTGAGAGGATCGCGGCGGCGGCGTGGCGCTCCTCGACGGTCGCTCGCGCGTACACGCGCGTTTGGATCGCTGCGAAGATCGGATCGCTGGTGTCGCGGTCAATCGTAAGGGCGAGCGCCGAGTTGCGTGCGTCGACCGCCGCGAACAGCCGCTGCGTCGAGGCAAGATAGTTCTGCTGCAGTCTGATGAGATGATGCGCTTCCACCACGTTCGCCGGCGGCGCGGTCCGGACGATCGCCTCGAGGACGCCGTCGAGCTGGCGTGCTGCGGCCGCGTGCGCCCGCCTGACGCCCGCGGCGGGTTCGAGGCGATATTGCCGCTCGAGCGACTCCTCGACGCCCACCAAGTAGCGCGCGCTCGCATAGTGGTCGCTGAGGATCCGCGCCGCATCGGCTGCCGTTTCGGCGACCGAGGTCACGGTCGATGCGAAGAGCGCGACGCCCATCGAAAAGACCAGCACGAGCACGAGTCCGACGCTTGCGGCGGTCGTGATCAGACTCGTTTCGCGATCGCGGACCAGGCGCGCGTGTCTCGCGCGTCGTTCCGGAATAGGTTGCGACGGCAGGGTGGTCATCGTGCCCCTCACTCCTTCACGAACGTCGAACGAGCGCGAACCGGGAGGGAGGACTTCACGACCCATCGCGGCCGGGTCGCGTGTGGTGCGAGGTGTTCGCGCAAGAGCGCGCTCACGTCGAGGACGTCGCTGGTTGCCGGCAACGTTTCGCTCGGGCGATTCAAGAGATATCCTTGCGCCCCGCGGATGCCGCGACCGACCGGCGCGCGCGCGCATTTGGCACGGTCGATGAAATCCAGCATCGGAATGTCCTCGATACCCTCGGCGATCACGTACGCGCCGGTCACTTTCGCGAACGCGACGATCGCGGCGACCACGCCGCTGGCGCTGCGGTCGCTCATCGCCTTCACGATGATCGCGCGATCGATCTTCACGTAGTCGAACTGCAGCCGGCTCATGATTTCGAGACCGGCGTGTCCGGACCCGGTATCGTCGAGCGCGATGCCGAATCCGGCGGCCTTCAAGGACCGGGCGACGGCGATGACGTTGTCGATGTGCGCGATCGAACGCTCGGTGATCTCGATGACGACGCGATCGGGACGCAGGCCGGCCGCCGCGACCGCCGCCGCGAATTCGGCGACGTCGAAGTCGCGGTCGAGCGTCTGCGGCGAGACGTTGAGGAAGAGCAGCGCGTGCGCGGGCAGGTCTGCCGCGCGGCGCAGCGCGGAGAGCCCGCTCGCGCGATCGAGTTCGTGTGCGCAGCCCAGGCGCTCGGCGACATCGAAGGCGTCTTGCGGTCCGGCGAACCCGAACGATGCCGCCGGGCGCAGGAGCGCTTCGAAGGCGAGGATCTCCGCGCGCTCGAGATCCCAGATGGGCTGGAACGCGATCGGCAGCGTACCACTGGCGAGGAGGGCCCGCAGGCTCTGGACGCGCTCCGTCGAGAGCAGCCACGTGCCCTTGTTCGCGGCGTCGAACTGCGAGACGCCGTTGCGGCCGCCGCGTTTGGTGTGATACAGCGCGGCGTCCGCCTGGTGCTGCAGCGCCTCGGCCGTGATGTCGAAGGCATCCGCCGTGGAGAAGCCGATGCTGACCGTGCTCCCGTGCAGCGTCGTCGACGCGGCGAGGCGAATGCGTTCGAGAACTGCGCGCGCGCCTTCGGCCGACGTGTGCGGGAGGATGATCGCGAACTCGTCGCCGCCGACACGATAGGCGCGGTCCTCGACGCGCCCCGCACGCAGGATGCGGGCGAGCTCGACGAGCACCCGATCGCCGTACACGTGACCGTTTTGGTCGTTGACGAGTTTGAATTCGTCGATGTCGAGCATCGCGAGCGTCAGCGGCGGCCCGAAGCGCGCGCCGAGGGAGATCTCGCGGTCGAGATCGTCTTTGAACGCGCGGTGATTGCCGACGTTCGTGAGCGAATCGACGAACATCGCGTCTTCCAGCCGCCGTACCTCCATTTCGTGGCTAGCCACCAAGCGAGCGCGATAGGCGTAGATCACAAACAGCAAGCCGAGCAAACACGCCAAGCCTAGAACGCTCAACGCGAATTCGACGCGCACGGCGGACCGCTGGACGAAGTTGAGTGACTCGAACGTGGCGACGGCAAAGCGGCCCTGCTCCGTCGCTCGCTGGTACACGGGATCTTGGATCGCCGCGTAGACCGGATCGACCGACGCGCGGTCGATCGCCAGGGCGCGGGCCACGTCGTTGGCAGAGATCGCCGCGAACATCGCGTCCGCCGCGACGCGATAGTGTTTGTGCAGTTCGAGCAGGCGAAGCGCTTCGGCCGCGTTCGCGGGCGGCGCAACCCGTACGACCGCCTGGAGGGTAACGGCAAGTTCGCGCGCGGCGGCCGCATGCAGCCGGCCGACGTCCGCGCCGGGCTCCAACCGAAACCTCCACTCCAGCGACTCCTCGAGGCCGACCAAGAACCGAGCGTTCGTATAGAGATTGCTCAGAATCCGCGCATCATCGGCCCGATCTTCGGCAACGGAGGTCGCGGTCGACGCAAACAGCGCGACGCCGATCGACACGAGCAGCACGATGATGAGTCCGGCGCTCGCGGCGATCGTGATGAGACTCGTCGCGCGATCGCGGGCCGAGCGGGGAAGCGCCCGCACGTTCACCGAGTCGGCGAATGCTCGCTTTCCCGTAAGATGCGCGAACGCGTTTCGTACGTTCGATGCGGGCTGGATCGTCATTCAGGGACACTACCAGCCCGACGTAACCGGGCGGTAACGCCCCCGGGTCGTCTCCCGACGACCCCTCGCCGTCTCCCTCGGCGCGGCGGGAACGAGCGTCCTACAACGAGCGTTTTAGACGATTCGCTGCTCGAGCCGCGGCCGCCGAGCGTGCCAATCGGTCGCTGCTTGAAAGCGCCGGCCGACTTCGAATGCGGCGGCGACGTCGCGCATGGCGATGATCTGCATGCCGAGCGGCATCCCCGCGGGGCCGAAGCCGACCGGAACCGCGGCGACCGGCAAGCCGAATCCGCTCGCCGGCGCTGCGAGCGGCAGGGTTTCGTCGCGGAAGGCGGCCGGGACGGGCGCGAACGGCGCCTCCGCACCGGCGGCCGGCGCGAGCGCGACGTCGTACTCGCCCGTCGCCGCTTCCCACGCCGCACGCGCTCGCGCGAGGACGTCGCGCGCTGCGCGCTCCGCGGATTCGGTGACGCCGAGCGCATGCGCGACGCGAGCGCGCACGTCGGCGCCGTACTCGTCCGCATGTTCGGCAAAGAGCGCTTCGTGCACGCGTGCGGCCGCGCGCTGCTGCACGACGCTCACCGCCCCGATCAGCTCGTCGTCCCACCACGAGATCTCCTCGACCGCGATTCCGCCGGCGCGCAGCACGGCAGCCGCGTCGTCGAGTACGGCGGCAACCGCGGGGGTGACGCGATCCCAGCCGCCGCCGCGCAGGCGGCACGCGCGCCCGATCGTTCTCGCGGGGACCGCACCGCCGGCGAGAACTTCGTACGCGCGCTGCACGCTCTCGAGATCGTGCGCGAAGGGGCCGACCGTGTCGAGCCCGGTCGCGAGCGGAAAGACGCCGTCGAGTGAAAGCGCGTGCGTCGCCGGGCGCAAACCGCTGACGCCGTTGAGCGCCGCGGGGATGCGGATCGAGCCGAGCGTGTCGCTTCCCAACGCGATGTCCGCCAAGCCGGCCGCGACCGCAGCGCCCGAACCACCGCTCGAGCCGCCGACCGTGCGAGCGGGATCCCAGGGATTTGCCGTGCGCCCGAAATGCGGGTTCTCGGTCGTGATTCCCCAGGCGAACTCGTGCGTGTTGGTCTTGCCGATCACGAGCGCGCCCGCGCCGCGCAGTGCGGCGACGACGGGAGCGTCGTGCTGCGCGTCGCGGCGGAAGAAGGACGAACCGGCCCGGGTCGGCAGTCCCGCGACGTCGATGAGGTCCTTCACCGCGAGCGTCCACCCATGCAGCGGACCCCGCTCACCGGGCGGGATCGCATCGAGTCGAGCAGCTTCGCGAAGCACCGCGCCGTCATCGACGGCGACATAGCAATTCAACGAAGCGTCGATGCGGTCGATACGCCGCAGCAGCTCGCGCGCGCGTTCAGTCGTGGACATCACGGCGGAATTCGGCGCGATCACGTACAGGCCTCGCGGGCGCTGGGTTCGTTAAGCCGGTGTTCGCATCAGGTCGGCGACGATGCGCAGGTCGTCGACGAACGCGGCCAGCTCTACGCGCCGCGAATCGTCGTCGCGGGCGCGCAGGATGGACGACGGGTGCACGGTTGCAACGACGCGCGGTGCATGCGCAGACGCGAGCAGTTCGCCGCGGTGCAGGGTGAGCCGGAAGGACGGTCCGAGCAACGCTTGCGCTGCGGTCGCGCCGAGTGCCACGACGAGCTGCGGGCGGACTTGCTCGATCTCCGCGATCAGCCACGGTTCGCAGGCGCGGACCTCGATCCGTTTCGGCTTCGCGTGGATGCGCCGTTTCCCGCGCCACACGAACTTGAAGTGCTTGACCGCGTTCGTGAGGTACACGTCGTCGGCGGAGATCCCGGCGGCGCTCATCGCGTCGCGCAGCAGTTTCCCGGCGGGACCGACGAACGGTCGGCCTTCGCGATCTTCCCTGTCGCCGGGCTGCTCGCCGACGAAGATCGCCGGCGCGTGCGGGTTCCCGTCACCGAACACGGTCTGCGTCGCGTGCTTGTAAAGCTCGCACGCGCGACAGTGCGCTGCGGCTTTTCGCAAGCTCGCGAGCGTCCGTCGCGCGGGGAGGAAATCGGCCGCGGAGCCGCTGCTCATCCTCGTCGTCGTACCCAGGAGGATCCGATCCCAAGGGGCGGGCTAGGGCGTCTCGACAGGTGTCAAGCGCCGCTGCAGCCGGCGACGTCTACGCCGAAGCCGCCGTAACGTTTAGGGCTACGGCCAGGCTCTCGAGCAACTCCCTTGTTCCGTGTTCGCGGATCTGCGGAGTATCGGCGCCTTCGAGAAACACGCCCTGCTCGGTGAGCGTCAGCTGCGTTCCGGCGCCGGCGGCCTTGAACTCCACCGTCGTTACCGAGACGGAGATCCGCGCGTCGTCGCAATCCATCGTGTAGCTGTACACGATCCGCTGGTTCGGCACGATGTCGGCGTACCGCGCATCGTACGTGTAGACCGGTCCGCCCGGCGGCCCGCCGCGGTTGACTTCGCGTCCGCCGATGCGGAAGTCGAGTTCGTAGCCGCCGAGCCCGTCGGAACCGTCGAACCAGCGCGCCTTCGACGCCTTGTCGGCCCAGGCGGCGAAGACGCGCGCGGGCGACGCATCGTACGCGCGCTCGATGACGAAGGTCGCGTGTTGGGTCGATCGTTCGGTCATGAAGTCCTCTCGTTCACATGATTGCGCGGAAGCGAGTGCGTGCGGCGCGCAAGAGCGCTCCGGCGACGGCGAGTGCGGTGAGCCCAACCGGCGATCGCGCGAACGTTCATGGCGTCGTTCCCTCGTCGCGATCACCTGCTCCGTCGGCGAGGAACTCACCGAGCCGATCGAGCCGGCGTTCCCACGTCGCGCGACGCGCCGCGATCCAGTCCTCGGCGGTCCGCAACGCTTTCGCCTCGATCCGACACGTGCGGGTGCGCCCGTTTTTTTGCGAGCTGACGAGGCCGCTCGATTCGAGGACCGCAAGGTGTTGGATCACGGCCGGCAGCGACATCGCGTGCGGCTTCGCGAGTTCGCTCACGGACGCCGGCCCGCGGCTCAATCGCTCGATCATAACCCGACGAGTCGGGTCCGCCAGGGCGGCAAACAGAGTATCGATCGCGGCTGTCATTTTGGTTAAGTGTGTACTTAACTATCACGAATCGCGAAGGACTGTCAAGCCCGACGCGGGCGCGCACCTCGACGAGCTCGCTACAGTCCTTGCTGCACCATGTCCAGCAATCGTTCCGTGATGCCACGCACCTGCGCCGGACCCAGGCCGCGCAGCGGTCCGTCGATCGCGAGCATCGCGAGACCGTGGACGGCCGACCAGGCGAGAAACTCCGCGCCCGCTCTGCGCTCGCGCGGCAGCTCGCCGGCCTCGACCAAATCGTCGAGCGCCGCGTTGAGCATTTGAAACGGCGTCATGCCGCTGCGCCCGGCGCGTGCCGCACTTTCGGCGCGCTCGAGATTCTGGGACGGCGAGAACGCTGTCCGAAAGAGGTTCGGTTCGGCTCGCGCAAAGGTGACGTATCCCGCGCCGACCGCGCGTAAATGCGCGCGCGCCGCGACGGCGCGATCGTTCGCGACCGGCACTTGGTCGAGTGCATCTTGGATCGCGTTCGCGAGCGCCGCCTGGGCCGCCGAGCAGACTGCTGCGACCAGTGCTCCGCGATCGGCGAAGTGACGGTACGCAGCGCTCGGTGAGACGCCGGCGCGGCGCGTGGCTTCGCGCAACACCACTGCGGCGGGACCTCCGGCGCGGGCGAGTTCGACGCCGGTCGTCAGCAGCGCCCCATAGAGATCGCCGTGGCGATACGTGCTCCGGGCCGGCCGATCGCGATGCGCGTTCGTCACAGCTCCCTCCCCACGAAAAAAACAGGCGGTTGACAGCACGTCGATGGCAATGTTAACACTGTGTACATTGGCGGGCGAGTCCCGCATGCCTGCCGCTCGCGGTGCACCGATCGTCGATTGGAGAACGGATGGATCCGAAGTCCACGGCTGCGCACGTTCATTGCTTTGAAAGGCTAATCGACCCTGATGCAACTACAACCGTACATTTTTTTCTACGGGCGCTGTGAGGAAGCGCTGGAATTCTACAAGAAAACCCTCGGGGGAACGTACGAACTGATGCGTGTGGGAGACTCGCCGATGGCGGATCAATTCCCCGCCGAACAGCGAAACAGCGTGATGCACGCCAGCTTCACCGCTGACGGGGTCAGCTTCTTGGCCGCCGACGGGCGTGAGACCAAGGCCATCGACCCGGAAGCCGGCAACATGTCCCTCGCACTCGCTGCGACGGATGCCGCCGAAGGCGACCGCATCTTCCGCGCGCTTTCGGACGGCGGCACGGTAAACATGCCGTTGGAAGCGGCGTTCTGGGGCGGGCGGTTCGGGATGTTCGTCGACCGGTTCGGCAACGACTGGATGATGACGAGCCCCTAAGGGAAGCTCAAGCGCGGCGGCGGCGGCAGGCGCCGTTCGTCCGCGCGTGAACTCTCTCGATCGTTCGTGAACGATTGCAAGCGATGACGCGCACCGGCCTTGCGCCCGGACTCTCCGTCGCGAAATCCGCGATTCACGGGAAGGGATGTTTCGCGACCGTCGCCTTTGCGCGCGGCAGGAAGATCGCGGAATACACCGGCGAGAAAATAACCAACGCGGAAGCGGAGCGCCGCGGACACCGTCGCATTCTGCGGATCAGCGGGCTCGACGGACGTTGGAGCATCGACGGCACCCGCGGCGGCAACGGCACCCATTACATCAACCATTCGTGCCGCCCGAACTGCTTCATGAAGACGGTCCGCGGCCACTTGCTCGTGCTCGCCCTGCGCGACATCCGGCCGGGTGAAGAGATCACGCTCGACTACGTCTCGACGATGCATTCGGACCGCAAGCGCTGCGCGTGCAAGGTGCCCGGCTGCCGCGGCCGGATCAACAAGGCACGGAGCGCCTGTACGGCAAACACCTCAATATGAGCGTCCTCGTGGATCGACGCCGGGTGCTGGGGCGCATCCGCCGGTCGGCGGCGCCGCTCATCGCGCTCGTCGCGCCCGCCGGTTACGGTAAGAGCTACGTCGCGCAGCGGATCGCGCGGGAAGATCCGCACTGGGCGATTCTCGATGCGAACGCGCTCTCGGACGTTGCCGCGTTCGACCGTGCGCTCGCCGACGTACCGATACTCTCGGAAGGGAACGCCGGCGGCCATTTCGCCCTGATGACGGCTTGGAACGCCTGTTCCGAACCGATCACGTTGATCCTCGAAAACTTGGAAAACGCCGACCCGGGAGTGCTCGATTCGGTGGCGAGCCTGGTCCGCTCGCGTCCGCTCGCCGGCAAGCTGATCCTGTGCGCACGCCGGGCGCTTGCCATCGAACTCAGCGACCTCGCCGCTCCGCATCTCATCGCGATGCTGCGCGCCGACGACCTGCGCTTCGACCAGGCCGAGATGGCGCAGCTGTTTGCGGAGACGGCGGCGGATTCGACCGCGTTGTTTCGCGCGGCTCGCCTCACCGGGGGCTGGCCCGTCGCGGCACTCTACATCCATCGGCTCATCCAGGAAGGCGCGTTCGATCCGCTGCAGGACGCGCTTCCGGAGGCACTGCTCACCGAGTTCTTCGACTACGTCGATGCCCAGATTCTCGGCAAGCTCCCGCCGCGCGCATTGAGTGCGTTGATCGTCGCGGCGGGGTGGAGCGATCTCACCGAAGCCGAGATCGAAGCCGCCGACGTTGGGTCCGGTGCGATGGCGGACCTTGCGCGCGTGCATCAGCTCGTTCGGCCGGGCGGAGGGGACCGCGTCGAGCTTCATCCGCTCGTCCGGCGCACGATCGCGCAACGGCATCCACGCCGGCTCACCGCTGCGATGCGGCTGATGGCGGAGCGGTTCGTCGCCGACGAGCGCTTCGCGCGCGCGGCGGAGTGCTTTCTGGTAGCCGACGACGTCGTCGCCGCCGCCGACTGCGCGATGCACGTGGAGGACGGCTTCTTGACGCTGGTCGGGATGCGGCGGCCGGTCGATGCGAGCAGCGACGAGGGGGCCGGGCTCTCGCTGAATCCGGAGATCCGGCTGGCGATCGCCTCGGCGCGACGGCTCATCGAACCCTCGCGCAACCTCTCGCGCGAGTCCCTCTCCGTGCTGGAATCGAGGCGCGGCGACGCGGCGACGCTCGACAAGGCCGCGATCGGTGTTACCGTGCTCGCGCTGCTCGACGCCGGCCGAACCGCGGAAGCGATCGCGTTGATGGAAGAGGCTCCGCTCGACGACGACGAACCGGCGAGCGGCCCGGATCTGGTGCTGTTCACGGCGCGGCTGGCACTCTTCGCGCATCTCGGCCGCTTCGAGGCCGGCGTGCGTCTGTGGCAGCCGTTGCGGCGCAGGATTCACGGAAGTCCGGTGTGGCTCTCGCAGCTGCTGCGCTTCGAGGTAGAAGCCGCTCGGGCGCGCGCGCGCTGGGAGGTGGAGCACGAAGCGCTCGAGCGGATGATCTCGCTCGCGCGCAGCGGGCGCGCCGTGCCGGTGATCGGGCTGGCGCTTGCCGAGGCATCATTCGGCTCGTGGCTGGCCGGCGAAGACGACCTTTTCGAGGCCTACCGCACGAGCCTCGTCCTGCTCGTCGAACGCTACGACATCCCGGCGCTGCTGCGCTTTGCGCTCGCCGTGAGCGGGCGGTCGCCGCGAATCGGCCGCAGCACCGCGCCCCGTTGGGACGCGCGCGCGTTTCTCATCGCCGCCGCCGGCGCGCAGGACGGAACACTCGCCGCGAGCTACGTGCAAGCCGCTCTCGAAGCCGCCGACGTCGCCGACGGTCCGATGATGAAGATCCTCGCCCGCGTCGCCGCGGCCGAGAAGGTCGGAGGCGCGCGCGGGCGCTTGCGCGAGGCGCTCGCACTGTGCGACTCGATCGAATCCGCTCCGCTGCGCGATTCGGTCGCGGCGTTGGCCGAACGCGGCGACGTGCGCGGGATGCTCGCCCCGCTCGTGAACCGCCTGCGCCATCGCGCGTCGATCGTCGTCGCCGCGGAGGACACTCCGCTGATGGTTTCGTTCGCCGAAGGCACGGTGTCGCGCGGCGAAGAGCGCATCGACGTCTCCGAAGGCGTGCTGGCACTGGTCCTCGCGCTCGCCGTCGAAGCGCAACCGGTCACGCGCGATCGTCTCGTCGACCGTCTGTGGCCCGACCTGCACGCCGAATCGGCCTATAACGCGCTCAAGATGTGCGTGCACCGCACGCGCCAGCAGCTCGCTTCGCCGACTGCGATCGTCGTGTCGCGCGGCGGCTACGCGCTCGCGGCGGAGATCGACGTCGACCTGCGCTGGCTGCACGTCACGCTCGAGCGGATCCGCCGCGACACCGTGCCGGCCGCCGACCTGCCGCGGCTGGAAGAGACGTTCAAAGGTCTGGTGCACGGCCGGCCGGCGGCGTTCGCGGCCTGGGAGTGGTTCGAACCCGTCGAACGGACGCTCGAAGCGGCGGCGCACGAGCTCGGTGCGTTCATCGCCGCGCGCGCGCTCGGCGCAGGCGACCACGTTCGCGCACTCGGAATCGCGCGAGCGCTCACGAAGCTCGATCCGCTGGACGAGAGCGCGCGGCAGATCGCGATCAGCGCGCACATCGCCGCGAACGATCGCAGCGCCGCGATTCTCGAGTTCCGAGCGTACAAAGCGCTGCTGCGCACCGAACTCGACGTCGAGCCGTCGGCCGATCTCAAACGCTTGATCGAAGCCGGCTGAACGCCGCTATGTAAAGAAGATCGAATGCGGTTCGTCCCTCGCGCGGGAGGTGCCGGACGATGCCGCTGCACGGCACGATTGCAAAGCCTGCGTTAAGCACGGGGCGGGAGGCCACGAATTCGTCCCGCGCCGCAGACCGGTGAGCATGCGAAACGTAAAGCGGCGCAGGCCGTCGTGTAATGCCGAGCCGCCGGCCGGCCGGATGGTCGATGCGCATTGGTACCGCGTGCGACACGTATTGCGCGAGTCGTGCGCCGAAGTTCCGAAGCGAGCGTATGCAGACTTTTCGCAGCTTCGTTCTCGCGGCGTTCGGCGCTGCGTTGGGCCTGAGCGGATGCGCTTCCGGCGGCAGCGGGTCGAGCGCACTTCCGGCGACCGCAGCCGTCACCGAATCTCGCGCCCTCCAGCCCCAGAGCATCGTTCCCGCGGCGACCCTGACGATTACGCAAAACGTACCTACCGCGGTCGCGCTCAACGGAGCGACGACGATCCCCTGCGCCGCGGAGATCACCGCGAACGATTCACGCGCCAACTCGATGGTCGTTGCGTGGGTGCTTTCGCGCGGCGGCTCGCTTCCGTCAGGGAGCGTCCAGCTTGCGGTACCCGACCTCACGCCGGCATTCGCGCTCGTGCCGACCGGTTACCCCGGGCTCACGCTCTGGCGCGGCGTTCGGGCTCAGCCGCAAACGCACTGCGTCGACGTGACCATCACGGCTCCGGCCTGGCTCGCGAGCGGTAAGTACAGGGCGAACATCCAGTATGCGCTGTTGACCCAAGTGTATCTCGGCCTGTATGCGACTGCCGCGACGCAGAGCGCGACGATCGCCGCCACCGTCGGCCCACCGCTCGGGGGGCGTTGACGCGCCGACGGCTGCGCCGAGCGCTCGGCGGAACAACCAACAAGCGGGACCTAGCGACGGCCGACGAACCGAATGTGCGGAGGAATTCGCCATTTCAGTTTCGACCGGGACGAAGCGCGCCGCGCGAGCGGCCGCCGCCGCCGAATCGCCCGTTCGCCGCGGCCGGCCGCGCAACGTCGAGCGCCGCGGCGAGATCGCGGCGGCGGCGACGCGCGTGTTCGCCGAGCGCGGGTACCACGGCGCGACGATGCGCGAGGTCGCCGAAGCGTGCGGGATGGGTGAAACGCTGCTCTACCGGTACTTCGGCCGCAAGGAAGCGCTCCTCTGCGCGGTCGCGGACCGCGCGCTCGAACGGCTGCACGGCGCCGCCGCTGCGGTCGCCGCCGCGGCCGGACGCGGACTCGGTGCGCGCGACTACCTCGCGACGTCCGCCCGCATCGTGCTGCACCACGTCCACGAGGAAAGTGCGTGGTATGCGGGTTGGCTGGGCGGGCTCCCGCTCTCGCAAGAGCAGCAGCTGCTGCTGCGCGCGATGCGCGAACGCCTGTTCCAGACGATCGCGGCGTATCCGCCGCTGCGGCGCGAGTGCCGCGATTCGTACGCCGCGGTACGCATCGTGTGCGGCGCGATCGAGTCGCTCGTGCTGTGGCAAAATCGCCTCGCTTTCGAACCGGGCGGCGCCGACCTGCGGGCGCTCTATCTCGACGAATTGACCGAGACGGTCCTGAACGGCGCGGGCCAGCGCCCCCCGTACGATCGCCGGGCGCGCAGCGCGTGACGACGGACGAACGGGTCCTCTTCGATGCCGGTCCCGTCGCGATGGTGGTGTGCGACGCCGTTACGCTCGCCATCCTCGCGGCGAACGATCACGCGACGGCGTTGTACCAGTACGACCGAGACTCGCTCGAGCGGCTGACCCTGCTCGATCTCGCCGGCGCTGCCGATCGGCGCGCATTGGCCGAGGCGCTCTCCGAGGTGCCGGCCGGCGAGCGCCGGGTGCTGCGCGAGCGCCGGCAATGCGCCAAGGATGGCAGCGTGATCGAAGCGGATCTCGCGATATCGCCGGCGATCGCCTGGGGCGGCCGGAGCGCGCGAATCGTCGCCGCCCTCGACGTGGGCGCTTCGAAAAGCGTCATCGACGCGCTGCGAACCGACGCCGCGACGGGACTGCCGAACCGCGCCGCGCTCTCGTCGGCCGAGCTCGAAGGCTCCGAACGCGGAGCCGGCGCCGCGCTGATCCATATCTCGTGGGTCGGCGCCGCGTCCCAGCGCAGCCAAGAGTATCGCGACCGCAGCGCCCGCGCCGTTGTCGGCGTGCTCGCGCGACTGCTGCCGGCAAAGGCTAGGCTTTCGCGCCACGCCGACGACGTCTTTGCCGTGCTGGTCCCGGGCGGGCGGGCGCGCGCCATGCTCGCGTTTGCGCGGCACGTCACGGGCGCGTTCGAACGGCCGATCGCGGTCGGTGACGAGGAGATCGTCGGGAACCCGCGCCTCGGCATCGCCGTCACTGCGCGCCCGCAGGACGTCGCTTCGCTCTTTCGCGATGCGCAGGCGGCACTGGACTCCGCGCTGCTCGGCGGCGAGGCTGTCGAGGTGTTTTCCGACGAGCTCGCGGGCCGTCACGATCGGCGTGCGGTGATCGAACGCAATCTGCGCCACGCCGTCGTGCAGCGGCGCTTGGCCGCGGTCTACCAGCCGATCGTTCGGCTCGACTCAGGCCAAGTCGTCGGCGCCGAAGCGTTGATGCGCTGGAATTGCCCGGAGATCGGCCCCGTCCCGCCCAGCGAGTTCATCGCGATCGCTGCGGAGAGCAGTCTGATTCTGCGGCTCGACGAGTGGATGCTGCGGGAAGCGTGCGCGCAGGCACGGCGCTGGCAGCTCGCCGGCTTTGCGGGGATGCGCATCGCGGTGAACGTCTCTTCGCGCGCCGCCGATCAGCGCGAGTTCGTCCGGCTGGTCGCGACGATCTGCGAGTCGGTCGCACTCGATCCGGGCGACCTGCAGCTCGAGCTCGGCGAGGACGCACTGGCACCCGACCGCGGTGCGCTGCGCAATCTCGAAGCGTTGCGCAGGCTCGGCGTCCGCATCGCGATCGACGACTTCGGCAGCGGTGCGAGCGCACTCAGCTCGCTCGGCAGCCTCCCGCTCGACGTGATCAAGATCGACCGTCCGTTCGTCGGCCCGATCGCCGCCGACGCATTCCGGGCAGAAGTGGTGCGCAGCGTCATTTCCCTCGCACACCAGCGCGGACTGCGCGTCGTCGCCGAAGGCGTCGAGACGAGCGCGCAGGCCGAAGCGCTCCGTACGGTGGGATGTGACGACGCGCAGGGCTTCCTGTTCGGGCCGCCGGTCTCGGCCGACGACATCACGGGACGGCTCGACCGCGCGCGCTTTCAGACGTCCAGCGCGAAAGAAGTCCTCGTGTAAACTTTCGCGATTACGCGAAAAGGGCAGTCGCCCTCGAGCGGATCGGAGCCGGGCGCGTCCGCGAGCGGTGCCGCGCGGGCTCGCGGCGCGGCGGAACTGTAAAGGCCGCGTATAGACGGCCGGCTGTCGCTGCGGGGCGTCGTGGGTCCGCTTCGCCCACCGGTTGTCGCGCTCGCCGCGTCGTGTAAAGCCGCCGGCACGCCGCGCGGCTCGATGCGATCTTCGTCCGCTGCGCGCGTTTCGCGGCCGTCGCAATTGCGTGGGGCCCAGCCGCACGATACGCTCGACGGCGCGTTCCGATTCCCGCACCATGATGTGGTGATCTCCGTCCGCGCACTCTGTGTGACACTTGCCGCCATCGCGCTCACCGCGCCGGCGGTTGCGACGGCGTCACCCGTCGCGTCGTTCTCGGTCGCCGTCACGCGCAGCGCTTCCGGCATCCTCGCCGTCAGCGAGAGCGACCGCGGCACGCTGGTGATCTCCGGATCGCTCTCACCGAGCGCGAACGGCGCGGCGATCGTCGGCGTGTACGCGCCGGTCGTATCGGCGGGCGCCGCACGGGCGTCGCTGCTTTCAACGACGCGCCGGCCGGACGGAATGGTCGTCGTCGACGCGCGCCTCGGCGTCGCGGTCCTGCTCGATGCGCTCGCGCCCGGTGCAGAGCGCTACGCGGCCGGCGATCTCACGGTCGTCGTGAGCGCGACGTGAACCACTCTCGCGCATAGGACCGCGCCGAACGGTTCCAGTACCGCTCATGCATGAGAAACGGTGAGCTGAGCCGGGCGGAATTCGAGCGCGTCGTCGATGAGGCGTTGGAATCGCTGCCGAAGCGGTTCGCCGAAATGGTCGAGAACGTCGTCATCGCGGTCGAGGAAGAGCCGAGCGATGAGGATCTCGAGAGCATCGACCACGACGGCGACGACGACGATGACGCCTCCGAACTGCTGGGGATCTACCGCGGCGTGGCGCTAACCGAACGGTCGCACGACATGCAGCTGCTCCCCGACGAGATCGCCGTCTTTCGCGGGCCGATCAACCGCGTCGCGCGCACCCGCAGCGAGGCCGTACGCGAAGTCCGTGAGACCGTGATCCACGAACTCGGCCACTACTTCGGGCTGGACGACGACGAGATGCCGCACTAGCAGGTTGCTGAAAAACCCGCGGTGTCCGGATCGGGCCCGAATGTTTCGTCGAAACGAGGAGCGATGAGGGAGCAACGCCGTAGCGTTGTGACCGAAGAGCGACGAAGATTTCGGCGGAACAGGCGGGTTCGAGACGGCGCCGGGGGTTTTTCAGCAACCTGCTAAGGCCGGCGGCCGGTTTAGCGGCCGGCAAAATAGCGGCGAATGAAGTCTGCGTACGGCGTCCCGGTGATCTCGAAGCCGGCGCCCGCGACCGCCTCGAGCGCGCCCTCTGCGCCCGTTCCGCCTTCACGTGCGGTGATGATAGCCGCCGCGACCGCGGCGCGCGTACCACCCGCTCAATGAATGAGGACCGGACCTTCGCTCGCCGAGATGGCCTCGCGCATGCGATCGATGTCCTCGTTCGTCACGGTGTCGATCGTCCACGGAACGGACGTGTAAGCGACGTCGCTCCCCGCCAGCACCTCGCCCGTGACGTTGCCCGCTTCTTCGGCACCGCGAATGTTGACTACGTGCCCGAAGCGGCCCGACATGAGCTCTTCGGGCGACGGCTGCCCGCCGACGGTGATGCCGCCGATGACGGCTTCGTTTTTCATGCCGCGTGCTTCACCGCGCCATCTCGCGACCCTCGCGAGCCGGACACGGATATCCCAAGCAAACGGAGAATTGGTTTTGTGATGCTTCCTCAAGCCGGCGCCGCGCGTGCCGTCCGCTTGTTCTTCGGGTTGCTGTTTCTCGTTCCGGCGATGATGGTCGCGTTCGGGATCGTCCTCATCGTGGCGGGATTCGTGCAGTCGCCCCACGACGGCGCCGCGGCTCGGACGTTCG
>JAQBPL010000219.1 GCA_028287545.1 Vulcanimicrobiota bacterium
CGGATTCGATCTCGGTGTCGATCGCGATCATGTCGCCGGCGCTGATGCCGACCGGACCGGCGTTCGCCCACAACAAGCGGCGCGCGGTCTGGAACGCGGCGCGCAAACGCTGCGGCGTCGCTTCGAGGACCGGCCAGTCTTCGTACGACATCGCAGGGACGATGCGCCAACCGTCGCCGGAGCACTCTTCTTCATCCGCGTACGCATGCGGCACGTTCGCCAGAACGTCGAGCTGCGCCCGATCCAGTGCGCTCGCGTGCAGCGGAGCTTCGGCGAGGCGCAGCACGTAGCGGTAGAACGCGGGGTTCGCCACGGTGCACATCCCGGCGGGCGAACCCACGCTGACGTTGATCATCACCCTCTTCCTTCTCGCGGGTGGGGGCGGCCCCTCTAGCGCGGTCGTCCTAGGCGGGCACTCCCAGCGTCACGCTCACCCCGTCGCGAGCCAAGTCGGGGGTCAACACCTCGCTCGTCACGCCTCGAGAGGCGAACTCGGCGGCGATCGCCGCGCCTACGCGCCCAGGCTCGCTCGCCGTCAGGGCCAGCACGGAAGGTCCAGCACCGGAGAGAGCGATCGCCAGCAGCGCCGGATCGTCGAGGCGCAAGATCTCGGCGAGGCCGGGAATCGCGTTCGCCCGATACGGCTGATGCAGCCTGTCGCGCATGGCGGCCCGCAGGAGATCGGTCCGACCGCTTGCCAGCGCTGCGCCCAGGAGCGCGGCGCGCTGAATGTTGTAGACGGCGTCGGCGCGAGGGTAGGCGCGCGGCAGCAGCGCGCGCGCCTCGTGCGTGGGCAGGACGATGTCTGGAACGACGACCGCGGCCTGCGCGGGCGGCGGCGGAAAACGCGCGGAGGTCAGCCCGTCGTCACCCATCGCCGCGACGACCGCCCCGCCGTACCATGCGGCCAGCGCGTTGTCGGGATGTCCTTCGAGCTCGGCGACGGCGTGTGCGAGATCGTCGTCGGCGAGCGGCGGATCGGCAAACCGCGCACCGATCGCGACGCCGATCGCATACGCGGCGGCACTGCTGCCGAGGCCGGCGCCGAGCGGAATCTCGTTGAGGAGTTCGACGGCGAGCGGCGGCGCGTCGGGCGCGATCCGCGCGATCGCGGCCTCGACGCAGCCGCGCAGGCCGTCGTGCGTCGGTGCGTGACGACCGCCGTAGGTCCACGCAGCCGCGGCGCCGCGCGGCAGCTCGCGCACCTGTGCCGACATGCGGATCTCGATCGCGAGAGCGACGGCGTCGAAACCGGCACCGAGGTTCGCGCTCGACGCCGGCGCGGAGACCGTGAACGCCGTCGTGCTCGCGCCGGCGGTCACGCGCGCGCCGCCAGGAGCGCGCCCAGATACTCTGCTACGCCGGTGCCGCGCACGATCGCGTTCGCGTGCACGGCGCCCGACTCGTGATAGCGGCTCGCGTAAGCGGTGTCCTTGAGCACGTGACCCGTCAGCACGCAGACGATGTCGGCGTCGCGCGCGATCGTTCCGTCGTCGACCAGCCGCCGCAACCCGGCCAGCGAAGCGGCCGACGCCGGCTCGCAGCCGACCCCGTCGCGTCCGATCACGGCGCGCGCTTCCGCGATCTCGGCATCCTCGACCGAGAGCACGGTGCCGTTCGACGCGCGAACTTCGGCGCGCGCCTTCTTCCACGACGCGGGGGCGCCGATCTTGATCGCCGTCGCGTCGGTCTGCGCACGAACCGGAACGAGCTCCGCATCGTCGCGCCACGCGCGCGCAAACGGTGCGGCGCCGGACGCCTGCACGACGGCCAGTCGCGGCTCCGCCTGGCTCAGCCCGATCGCCCGCGCTTCGCGAAAGCCTTTGCCGAGCGCGCTCGTGTTCCCGAGGTTTCCGCCCGGCAGCACGACCCAGTCCGGCGCCTTCCATTCGCGCTGCTCGAGCAGGACGAACGCGGCCGTCTTCTGACCCTCGATCCGAAACGGGTTGACGCTGTTCACCACCGCGACGGTCGCAGGGTCGAGCGCGCGCACCGCGCGCAGCGCGTCGTCGAAATCACCGTCGACCGCGACGACGTGCGCGCCATAGTCGAGCGTCTGCGCGACCTTTGCCGCGCTGATGCCGTCGACCGGCGCGATGACGACCGCGGTGATGCCGGCGCGCGCGGCGTAGGCGGCCATCGACGCGGCGGTGTTTCCGGTGCTCGCGCACACCGCGATGCGCGCGCCGCGCGCACGGGCGCGGGAGACGGCGACGGTCATCCCGGCGTCCTTGAACGACGCCGTCGGGTTCATCCCCAAGTGCAGGTAGGCTAGCCGCTCGACGCCGGCATACGCTGCGCCGCGGGGACCGTCATAGAGGGGAACGTCGCCTTCGCGCAGCGTCGTGATCGCGTCCTCGGCGACGAACGGCAAAAGTTCGCGGAAGCGCCAGACGCCGCTGCGGTCGCGCGGTTCGCTCGACGCGCGGCGCGCGCGCGCGATGCCCTCGACGGTGCGGGCGTCGACGGTGGAGACGTCGAGCACGAACGCCAAGAGATCGCCGCACGCGGCGCAGACGATCGCGTCGAGGTCGGCCGCGGCGGAGCCGCAGGCACTGCAGGTCAGCGTCAGCACGGGCGCGGCCTCGGAGCTGCGAGCGCGTGTGTCGGATCGGGCCGCGGTGAACCGGGATGCATGTGCTTCGTTTCGCGCTCGCGAACCGACCCTCATCGTGATCGACCCCCAAGGGCGCCTCGGATTCGTCGCCCCGGACGTCCCGCCGTCCGACGTGTTCGACCGCTGCGTGCGCTGCGGTCTGTGTCTGCCGACCTGTCCGACTTATGTCGAAACGCTGGTCGAGACGTCCGGACCGCGCGGACGCATCGCGCTGATAAAAGCGGTCGCGGAAGAACGCCTCGACCTCACCAGCCCCGGCTTCGTCCACCAGATGTCGGAGTGCCTGGACTGCCGCGCCTGCGAGGCCGTCTGCCCCTCGGGCGTCGAGTACGGAAAGATCCTCGAGCCGGCGCGCACGCAGATCGTCCGCGCCCAGGCGCCGGTTCGGACGTGGTGGGCACGCCTGGGCCGCGCGGTGCTCATCGGCGGGCTGTTCGGAAAACTCGGCTGGATGCGCGCCGCCGCGCGCGCGCTCAAGATCTATCAGCGCAGCGGGCTGCGGGATTTCGTGCGCCGCAGCGGAATCTTGCGCGCGCTCGGACTGCAGGACGTCGAAGCGATGGCGCCGCGCATCTCCGACCGCTTCTTCATCCCGCGCGGACAACGGTTCGCGCCGTCCGCCGCGCCGCGCGCGACGGCGTTCCTGCACGCGGGCTGCATCATGCACGTCGCGTTCGCAGAGTGGAACGAAGCGACGGTGCGGGTGCTCAACGCGGCCGGCGTCGAGGTCGTCGTGCCGCGCGATCAGGGCTGCTGCGGCGCGATCACGATCCATGCCGGCGAGATGCCGCGCGGCCGCGAGCTCGCGAAGCGGAACATCGCAGCGTTCGAGCGCAGCGGCGCCGACGTCTACGTCATCAACGCAGCCGGCTGCGGTTCCGCGCTCAAGGAGTACGGCCACCTCCTGCACGACGATCCAGAGTGGGCCAACCGCGCGATCG
>JAQBPL010000236.1 GCA_028287545.1 Vulcanimicrobiota bacterium
GCTCTGCGTCCTCAGTCCCGCGCTTAACGCGAGATCTGCAAGGCCTCGTACGTCCATGCTGATGGTGCCGTCTTCCCTCCATGGAAGCTGCCCGTCCGTGGGCTAGGGATACAAGTACCCCTCTCCATGCTATCGGCTCCTTCAGGTGCGGGACTTTACCTTGAACTGAACGGTTTGGCCACAGGTCCGAGCCCCGAGCGGCCGATGGTACGGGTGTGCATCCCCGCTTCCGCCGGCTCATCGCGGGAGCAGGTGCCGCCTGTCTGACTGCCTCTGCCGTGTGCTTCGCATCGGAGGGTGCGCTGCGGGCGGCACCGCTCCTCGCGGTCCGACTCCATCTGCCGTTCGCCGCCAAGAAGGTCGCCCTCGGAGGCCCCAGTCCGGCTCCGTCCGCCTCGCCGGGCGCCCGCCGGCGCCGGTCGATGCTCGGCGAAGGCCCGATCGTCTTCAAGGGATCGGGGACCTACCAGCTCGGGCTGAACCGCTCGAGCCGGAACGGCCTCGCGACCGGCTACGACAACTACTCGACCGCGCTGAGCATGGGGATCGAACGCCGGACCGAGGCAAGCGCGGTGAGCGTTTCAAGCGCGTTCGGCTACGGCGGCGGAACGCTAGGCCTGGGCTCGCTGATCGTCGGGTACCGCACGACGCGTTACGGACTCACGTACGGTCAGGTCTCCGGGCCGAGCGACAGCCAGCTGCAGATCGGCGGATTTGCTCGGGGAGTGTCCCTCTCGATCCCGATGCGCAACGGCGACCTGAGCTACCTCGCCTCGACCGCGGCAGTCCAAACAACGGTAGGCGATTCGATCACCTATCGCATCTACGGCGTGCGCCGGAACTGGAATGGCTTCGGGGGAAACCTCTCGGCCGGCGGCTACTATGGAAGAGCCGAACAGGGTCCGGGTCGGGAGGCGCTCGGCGATCTGGCCTACCGTCGCTACGGCGAGCGGGTCTCGACCGATACCGAGGTCGCCGTCTCCAACACGCGCGGGATCGACGGCGTCGTGGCCGGTACGCATTTGGCGACCGCATTCCAGGCCGACCTCCAAGGGAAGAGCCTCTTCACGACAGTTCACCTGCGCTACAGTCCCGCCGGCCTGGAGACGCTGACCGGCACGCTCAACGGTGGGCTCGAGGCTGACGTTGCGTTCCGCAAACGATCCGATCGCTTCGGCGACCTCAACCTCTCGCTCGGCCACATCGACGATAACTTCGACGGCATCATCTCGCACGACGACCGCCTGACGTTCACCGGGGGCAAGAGTTGGTCGCACTTTGGCCTGCAATACATCGCCGGCCTCGACAGTCAGCGAAACGCCGGTTCGCGCACGCTCCAGCGGACCGGAGCCCTCTCGTTCTCCGAGTCGCTGGGGAAGCTGTCGCTTTTCGAGACGATCCAGGGGTCCTCGACCGGCGGAAGTGCGGGCTCCGCGGGCCAGCAGCAGATTTCGCTGGGGATGAGCCGTGAACTCTTCGGCGGGAGCGCAGCCTACCAGATCGCTCGCAGCACGCAGACGGGGGACGCGAGCACAGGGACCGGGCTCTCCCAGAGCCTCAGCTATCGTCATTCATTCGGCCGCAAGTTGGACGCGCAGGTGATCCAGAGTTTCCAGCAGTCCTCGAACAACGGCGTGTCCGCGGCGCTCATCGACACCGCCGTGAGCCTCACGCGCCGGCTCTCGAACGTCGTTGCGCTCCAGGTCCAAGCCGACTTCTTCCGGCAGACCGGGATCGGCGGCGGCCGCGGATCGACCTTCAACATGTCGCTGATCGGGCCGTTCGGGTTCGGCCAACCGCAAGGCGGTGTCGGGCGCGCGAATCCCAACCTGCCCGCGGTGATTCGCGGGCTGGTCACCTTCTCAACCTCCTCGACGCCGTTCGCGTACAACCAGGCGCCGCAGCGCGGCTTCAACAACGCCGTCATCATCCTCGACGGCAAGATCACCCAACGGAGCGACGCGAGCGGCGAGTTCGAGTTCCGCTTCGTCCCGCAGGGGACGCACACGATCCGGATCGACCCCGCGACGATCAGCCCGGGCCTGATCGCCGACCGGGAATACGTGACGGTAACGGTGCTCGGCGGGCAGACCACCTCGGTGCAGTTCAACGTCGGGAACTTCGCGGGGATCTCGGGCAGCGTGATCTCGCAAGACCAGAACGGGCAGAAGCACCCGCTGGGCGGGGTCGGGATCTCGGTCGACGGCGTGCAGGCCGTCACCAGCGCCCCCGACGGCCGCTACCAGATCGGCCGCCTGAACCCGGGCGCGCACACGGTCTCGATAGCGGAGGCGACGGTTCCCGGGAACGTCGCATTCCTCGGGGACACGAAGCGCACCGTGACGGTCAGCCCGGGGACGTCCGTCCCGCTGAACTTCGTCGCGACGCCGTTGGGCTCGATCTCCGGCAACGTGCTCGCCCCCGCCGACGGCGGCTTTGGGCAGCTGGTCGGCCTGCACAACGTCTACGTCGTCGCCGACCCGGGCGATCATGCCGTCATCACGGACGACGACGGCGCCTTCATCCTCGACAACATGCCGCCGGGGACGTACACGCTCAGCATCGACAAGGACACCCTGCCGGAGGGCCTCTCCGTGCTTTCCGGCCCGGACGGCCCGCTGTCGATAGCGGGCGGCGCCTCGATCGCGGGGGTCGTCTTCAAGCTCGGCGCCGGCGCGAAGGACGTCGTGTACACCTTCAATGACGGGAAGCGGCAGGCGATTCACGTCGCCGTCGAGCCCGCCTCGGGACCGCCCGGCGCCCTTTTGCGAATCCGCGCGACGACCAACTCCAAGGACGTCAAATCGCTGTTCGTGGAGAGCGACGTGTTCGGGACGTTCCCGCTCAAGTTCGACGCGCGCCAAAACGCCTGGTTCGGCACGGCCACGGTCCCGCAGCTCGCCAAGGGCGACTATGCCGTGACGGTTACGGCACGCCGCAAAGACGTGAACGACGGCCAGGCACTCGTCCCGGTCGACCCCAGCATCCCGCTCTTCGCGCTGCGCGTCAGCCCGCACAACGCGCAGGCCGGGCAAAGCGCCAAGGTGACCCTTAAAGGCCTCGTCGCGCTCGATGAGGGCGACAGCGTGGTCTTCGAGGACGGCTACAAGATCGTGCTGCCGCGCCCGGCCGGCCGGGTCTTCACCTTCGACTTCCGGGTCTGGCGTAAGGGGCTCCCCTACGGGGCGACGCTGGTCACCAAGAAGGGCCAGAACTACGGCCTGGTGTTCCGGTGACCGCCCCCGGCGTAAAGCGGGGGCTCGCCGCCCGCAAAGTCTCCGTTAAGGAGCCCCCTCGGAGGAGCAAGCGCCTAATATTGCCCATCCGCAGGTCGAAAGTGGAGTTAGGGGGCGTCGATCGCTCCTCTCCATCTGCGTCCCTCCCTCGAAAGGATTCGAACGTGAAAAGAGCAGTAACTGCTCTGGCTTCGCTGGGAATCGTGACCGCTCTGGCCGCGCCGGCATTCGCCGCTCAGCCGCCGGTCTACGGATCTGTCCAGCTGAAGTACACTGTCAACGCCACGGCCGCGGTGTCGATCGCGACGAACTACGACCCGACGCTCCCCGGCGGCCCGCAAAAGGCGACGGCCGCGACCATCAATCCGTCGGTTGCGGGCGTTTGCTCCGCAGGTGTCGTCGAATCGACCGCTACGCTCACCTTCGGCGGCATCACGCCTCCGGGCGGCGCCGGCTACAACGGCTGCCTCTACAAGAACGCCCTCTCGATCGGCGTTCTGTCCAATGACGCGCTCGGCGTCAAGATCTACGAGTACGTCGACGTTCTCGCCGCCGGCACGCAAATCTGCCCCGTGCAGAACGGCACCGCGCTCGCGGCGAGCCCAGGCGCCTCGACTGCGGTTGCGAACCCGCCCGCGTACACCGCGAGCTGCCAGGTCGGCGCCTTGGGCGCACTCACTGCGGTCGGCGCAGCGACGCAGGGTACCGCGGGCACCTTCGGTGCGGCGGGCGCTCCTGCCACCGGTGGTACCGATGTGGTCGCGGCGCCGCAGTACACCACGCTCGTCGGTACGCCGACGCCGCTGACGATCACGGGCGCCGTCAATGGCGCGGCCTACCAGTTCCTCGGCCAAGACATCCAGGTCAACGTCAGCGGCGCCGCCGCATCTGGTAACCAGACCAGCATCCTCACCATCGCGGTCGTTCCTCAGTAACGTTCCCGTTGCGGGGTGGACCGAGTGAAGTCGCGCCGCGGAATAGTCGACAGATATAACGTGATGCGTACTTCCCTCGTGCTGCGGATAGTCGGAGCGGTAGGGGCCCTCGGGCTCCTCCTCTCCGCTCCTTCGGCTGCCGACATCTCCGTCGATGTCTCCCCCGCGAAGTACGAGCTGACAACGCAGCCCGGCAAGCAGGAGACGTTCCCCATCACTGTTCGGAACACGAGCGCTGCGGCGGTTCACATCGTCGCCTCGCTCTCCGATTATTTGGTGGGACCGACCGGCAACTACGCATTCGCACCGCCGGGCAAGTCGCCGTACTCGCTCTCGAAGGGCATCACGATCAACCCGCGCGAGTTCGATCTCGAACCGGGAACGTTCGCCCAAGTCCGGTTCTCCGTCGACGTTCCGTCGACGGCGAACGGTGAGTACAGCAACCTCGTTTTCTTCACGACGCGACCCACACGCCACGGCGGCGGGTTGTCGATCGTGGAGCGCATCGCCTCGAAGATCTACGTGATCATCCCCGAGTCGACGCGCATCGGCGGCGAAGTCGACGACGTGAAGTCGCAGCCCCTCAATGACGGGCAGCACTATCTCGTCGACTTTCGTAACACGGGAAACGCGCACGTATACTTGAGCGGGCGAGTCGAGATCAAACAGGGCGGAGCCCTGATCGAACGGATCGCCTTCCCGCAAGGATTGCTCGTCGAACGCGCCGGCAAACGTCTGATCGACGCGGTCGGCAAGAAACTCGCACCGGGATCGTACTCCGTCGTGGCCTTCGTGGACTACGGCGGCCCGAATCTCGTGGCGGGCCAAGCGAACATCACGGTGCGCTGAGCGCACCGTATCGGAACGGATTCCGGAGACTACATGCACCACTTGTCGCGCACGTTGGCGATCCTCGCCTTCGTTGTCGCCGGCGTCCTCGGAGTCGGCGCGTTCGTCGCGCTCGCCCAATCGACGCCGCCTGGACAGCGCACGGTCGGCGGACCGCGTTCAACCGCGACCGTCGCGCCGGCAGCGACAGCGCCGCCGCTTCCGATGGGCGACCAATCGCGCACGCGCGGTGAGCTGCGCTCCACCGACACCGGCACCGGCAGCGACCCTCTCAAAGCATTGGCGCGGCTCATCCAAACCGGCCAGACGAGTCCGTCGCGGCTGATTCCGTATCGCGGCGTGCGTCCGCCGATTCCGAAGCTGACCGACCTGCTCAAGCATCGTGTCCGCTTTCGCCAGTCCGCCAGCGGGGGGTCGATCGTGCTGACCGGCACGTCGTCCGTGCCGTATCTCGACGACCAGACGCTCTCGTACGGCGCACAGGTGTACTGGCTGTGTCAGAACCTCAAGCCGACCACGAATTACCGCTATATCATCTTTCCGCCCGACGGCACGGCCTACCGCGTCACGCCGAAGGACTACGTCGCCGGCGGACAGGTCGCCGACACTTTCCCGACTGATGCGCAGGGGCGCTGCATGCAAACCCCAGCTGGCGGCGCCCGCGCTGGTCAGCAGGTTCCGTACTACGCGCAGATGACACTCTCGACGCCGCTGGTGAGCAGCGGCTCGCCCGATGGCATCGTCGCAGTCGGTCCGACCCGCGGCGCCGGCGCCGACGCGCCCTATTCCGGCGTCTGGGCGATCGCCGTCCAGAACTCCGCGACCGGCGCGTACGAAGCGGTCGCCTACAGCGTTGTGCTCGGTACGCTGAACTTCGCGACGTACTCGAATGCGGGCCTCACGACCCAGGCGAACGACTTCGCCTCGGGCTCGACGGTCTACGTCTCCGCCGGCGGGCTCAATCCCGCCCACTTCTACTCGTTCGGTTTCGTGAACACGTCCGGCAACGGTCTGCCGTGCGTCTTCTCGATCCCGGCGGGCGCCCAGAACTTCGGCAGCGGGACGTGCTTTGTCTCAGGTGCGACCGGGATTCTGCCGACGGCGCAGTCGTTGAGCGGACAGTACGCGACGCCCGCGGCCGGAGCGAACAGCCTCGGAACCCAAACGGTCCAGCTCTTCGACGCGACCACCAACGACTTGATCTCGACGCAGCAGATCTCATTGAACCCCTCGGCGGTGACGTGGAGTTCGCTGGTTCCGTATAACGCGACGCTGGGCAACGGCGCGAACCTGGGCGACACGTTTGCGACCGACGGCTTGTTGGGCACGCCGGGCGGCGCGCCGACGCCCGAGCAATCCGTCACCGGCCTGAACTATCAGGTTTCCGGCCTGACGGCCGGGCACGTCTACCGCATCACGGTCAGCAATGCCAACGGCGTGGTGCTCAGCTCGACCACGACCGACGGCAGCCCGACCTTCGGGTCGCCGCAGGCGTTCGCGCTCCCGTATTCGTTCACGGCGCCCGGCGTATCGAGCGGCGTGCAGCAGGTGCCGTTCCCGATCAACGCGACGAACTTCACCTCGTTTAGCGCGACGCAGATCCCGTTTGCGCCGAGTGTCTACACCGCGCAGCTCTACGACACGAACACGAGCACGGTCGTCGGCTCGAAGTCGTTCACCCTGGTCTCGTACGGCAGCACGTTTCAGTGGACGAACCCGGCCGGTTCGTACATCAACGGGAATCCGTCCGGCAACCCGACGGCCGTGACGGCGACCGTGCGCAACACCGCCGGCACGTTGTACGGCAACTGGAACGGCGACGCGATCAAGGCGATCACCATTCGCAACGATACCGCCGGCAACGTCACCCTCGCCCTTCAAGCCGGCGTCACGACGACGATCGATTCCGTCGGTCAGACGTGGAACCTCACCTTGGTGAGCGGGGCGCAGATCGATGCGGCGCCTGCGGTCGCCGGGCAGTCGCTGCCGCCCAATGCGACGATCCCGATCCCGATATCGGTCGTAGTCAGTCCGAGCAACTGCACGACCGCGTGCTTGCTGCAAACGCAGATCACCCCACTGCACGGGATCGCGCCCAGCGCCTACAACGCGACCATGACCAACACGGCCAGCAACGGGCTGGCGGTGTACAGCAACAACGTCGTCGGGACGAACAACGAAGCGACGTACGCGATCACGGTCGGCACGTATGCCGGTGCGGGTTCGCTGCTGGGAACGCCGCGCTACGACCAGGCGATGTACCGATCGGGCACGCACGGCGCGCCGTCCAACGGAGCGGTGTACCCGCCGACCAGCTATTATCCGCTGACGATCACCGTCACCAACAATGGGCCCGGGCCGATCTACAGCATCGAATTCGTCATGCCGCCGACGGTCGACCCGAACGTCCTCATGCCGTCGATCACCACGGCGACCGTCAACGCGACCAACCAGACCGCGAATTGGCAGCTCGTCACGCAGAACGGGAACGCCGGGAACGGCATCCTCGGTGACGGAACGCTCGGCCCGAACGCGTTCGCGCTCACCGCGAAGACGAAAGCCACGACGCCCGGCATCGCGACCGGGAAAAGCGCGACGTTCGTCCTGCACATGCCGATCCTGCTCTCCGCGTTCCCGTTCCAGGAGATCCCGGCGACGGCCAACTACGGCAATCCGCTGGCCTTCGCGGGCGGCGGCGGGACGCGCTTCCAGATGGCGCCGACGAATGTGCTGACCAACGCGGTCGCCGGAACGCAGAACATCGACTCGACGGAGCTCAGCGTCTTCTCGCTGGACACCTCGCTCATGTCGGCGGCGATCACGCCGGCCGTCGTGCCGGCGCTGGCGAACCAAAACTGGACCTTCAAGCTCCTCAACACGTCGGCCGGGCTCGATCCGAATCCCGACTATATCAGCCAGCTGCTGGTGACGGTGCCGGCGGCCGGTGCGGGGATCTTCCCGACCGTAACCTCGGTCACGGGCTCGAACGGCGCAACCTGGAACGCGAACGCTACCGGGACGCCGGGCCAGTGGCTGATCGATCTGTGCGCGACCGCTATTGCGCCGATCGTCGCGACGCAAACCTCGACGCCGTGCGCCGGAACCACCGACTCGAGCTCGCTCCCGCCGGGCGGCAGCCTCACGATCAACTTTAATTACGCCGCCGCGGCGGCGGTCGGAACGTACAACGTCAACTGGACGGTCGTCGGCGCGAACGGCGGCGCGGTCGTTCCGGCGACCGGCGCGCAGATCCCGGTGCTGACCGTCGCCAACACGACGGCGCAGACCAGCTTCACGTTCGCCGGCGGATACACTGCGGCGCCGGCGCACCCGCCCATTGCGCCGATCCAGAGCGTCACGTTCGGCAGTCAGCCGGTCGTCGGTTCGTGGGCCGACTTCAACAACGGCAACGGCTTCGTGTTCGAGCTGCACAACAACGGTTCGACGAACATCACGAACGTGAGCCTCGCGATCCCGTGGGCAAACACCTCGGGCCAGCTCTTCGATACGGCGAACCCCTGGAAGGTCGTCCCAACCTCGATTTTCGTGTACGGCGCCGGCGCCGGTGCGGGCGGCTCGAAGTGCCTCGCGAACTCGTACCTCTCGCTCGTGCAGGCAGTGAACGGAGCGCCCGGGACGTCGGGACTGCTGCAGCTCTCCGGCTGCAACGTCGCGGTCGGGCAGAATCTCGACATTTTCTTCTACGCGACCTCGCCGTACGACATCGGCTCGACGTTCCGGTTCGACTCCGCGGTCGCGACCGCAAACGGGACGCCGCCGGATCCGCGCGTCGGCGGGAACCCGAACACGCTGCCGATCTACAGCCTCTCGAACACGCTCCGTGTCATCACTGATGCCCGGCTCGTGATCGAGGTGCCGCCGACCGGTTCGGTCGCATGGCCCGGCGGAACGTTCTTCGGCCAAGGCACGGCGGCGACTCTCGGTTGCGGCGGTTGTACCTTCACGAACACCGCGACGCCGATCATCGACCTCAGCACCATCGCCGGCACCGCGACGATCACCGATACGCTCGGCGCGACGGTCTACAGCGACGACACCAACGGCTGGAATCTCTCGGTGGCGGCCGATATCAACCCGAGTACATCGAGCGGCCAGGTCACGACGTTCATGCAGACTGGCCATTCGGGAACACCGGGAAGCGGGACGCTCGCGCTAAGCCTGCCGGCTGCCGCGCCCGGGACGTTGGTCCCAACGAGTGGAACCCTCCCCGTCTCGAACTGGACGGGCGGCTCCGCGTATCACAAACCGATCGACAACATCATGTCCTATCGCGTGACCATCAACCCGTTGAGCGTCAACAACAACGCCGCGACGACGGTTACCCTCACCTATACGCTGATCGCGAATTGATGGACCGAATCGTGATAATGCGAACGCTTGCCGCCGCAGCCGCCGCGCTGCTCCTGACCACCGCCCCGGCTTTTGCTGCCGGTACGCCGGCGATGGGTTCCGCGCAGCTTAACTACAAGGTCAACGCGACCGTCAAGGCACAGGTCATCCCAAACTACATGAGCGGCTTTGGGCCGCAGGGCGGCACGGGCAGCGGCTCCGCGGCGGTCCCGGGGCC
>JAQBPL010000051.1 GCA_028287545.1 Vulcanimicrobiota bacterium
GGTGACGGCGACGGGAAGCTCTCGGCAGTCATCGCGGCGAAGTCGATGGTCTGCGGTTGGAGCGCGGCGGCCGCGCCTTGGGCGGGTAACGGCAAGCGTGCGACGCCGACGCCGGCCGCGAACGCCAGCGTCGCTACGATGCCGATTCGAACGTCGTACATCATGCGTGGCGCTACGTCGCTCGCGCGATCGACACCTACCGCAGGCGTTACGCCCATCGGGGCCGGCACAGCAACGAATCGCTTGCTGGAAGGCGTTTCTTTAGCCTTCGTACTTGTGGGTGGGAACGCAGAGCCAGCGCGGCGCGAGATTGCGCACCGCAGACACGCCGAGCTGGTTCTCGACCTTGCGCAGCACCATCTTCGGTGGATTCTTCTCGGGATAGCACAGCAAATGATCCGCGGCGCCGGTAAACTTGTGCGGAGCCATTCCGACGAGCTTCTTCTGTGCGGGTGCGCAGAACATGTTCGGCGTCTGCAGCATCGCTTTCGAGGTGCCGAACTGATCCTTCAGGACGACGGCGACGGGCTTGAAGTTCGTCGGCGTGGTCGTCTGGTAGCACTGAAAGTGCGAGAACGAGAGCACTTGGGCTTCGGCGACCCTCGAGGAGAACGTGCCGGTCTCCCTCCCGATGACGAATGCCGATACGACTGCGAACGCGACGAACGCTGCTCCGATAAAACGCATGAGTCCTCCCCGGTCGAGGAAAGCGCCGTTCCGGCGCGGATCAGAACGGCGCGCCGTCGGGACGCCAGCATAACTCGCTCCGGCGGAAAAGCCAAGCGTCCCCTCGAAGGACGCCGCATGTTCGAACGGGTGCTCGAGCCTCGCGCTGCTCCGATTTTCGCGCAAACGATCCGGGCTCTGCCGGCCGCTCCGGTACCCGCCGCGCTCTTTCAACCGCGTACCGGGCACCGGCTCAGCACCCTCATCGACGGGGCGGCGCTCCGCGAGCCGGCGGCGGGCCCCGTCGTGCAGCGCGTGCTGGGCTGGGACAAGCGACAGAAGGCCGCTGCCGGCGCGGCGAGCGTTGGCGGTCTCGGGCTGTTGGGGTCGATCGCCGGGTTCGCGGGCGGCCTCCTGACCGCGAGCGCGGCCACGATCGCGGCTCCCGTCGTCGCCGCCGGGGCCCTCGCCGCCGGCGCCGGCTACCTGTACTATCGCCACCAGAACCATCCGATGACCCGGCTCGAAACGTTGCGCGCCGGCGTCCCCGCGGCTGCCGATCCGACGCTGCACCACGTCCTGAACGAGTCGATCGCGCTCGGGCACGGCCCGCACACGAACGTGCGCGAGAGCGGATCGCCGAACCCGAACGGCGCGACGACAGGCCCCAGAGCGGGCAGCTATGCCGTCGAGCTCGACGACACCATCGCCGATCCTGACGAGCGCGCCTCATACCTCACGCACGAACTCACGCACGTCGCCGCCGATCGAACGTACCCGGAAAACGCCCGCTTTCCGGGCTCGTTCATGAACGTCCCGGACGCGGCACCGGCCACACCGTTGACCGGTGCGACGATCAATGCGGACATCGCGGTCCTCCAGGGTCTGATCGCGCCGGCGCGCGTGGCGATCCTCGCCGACGCCGCGATCCCCCTCGCGTTGCGAACTCACGTCATAAACCGCCTGGATACGTATATGGTGCCTCAGCCGCACATTGAATTCGACACCGTCGCCAACGAACTGCTCGTGTACCTGCGACTCAAAGGACAGCAGGCCACCGCGACGTACGCGCAGATCAGCGCGCTCTCAGCATTCGGCAACGCTCGCCGCGTCTAGCGCGGCCGCCAGTCCGCTGAGGTCCTGCACGTTGGGCAGCGACGGCGCGCGGAGCGTACACGACGCCGCGTGGTCGGGAAGCGCCTCGCGGGCGAACGTCGCGCGGACGCGGGCGATCCACGGCTCGCCGAGGTACGTCGCGAGGCTGCCCAGGACGATCACGTCGAGCACGAGGAGATCGGCGAGGAGCGCGCATGCGGCGCCCACCGCATCGGCGTTGTCGTCGATCGCGGCTTGCGCGATCCGGTCGCCGGCGGCGGCGCGCCGCGCGACGTCGGCGCCCGATTCCGCGTCGTACGCGTGGTCGTAGCGTCGCGCGATCTTCGGCAGCGCGCTGGCCGCGCCGTACGACTCGAACGAGCCGGGCTTGCCGAAGACGTCGGGACCGTCGTCGCGATACCGCACGTGCCCGATCTCGGGTGAAAAGCCGCGCGAACCGTACCGCGCGCGGCCGTCGATCACGATCCCCGCGCCGAATCCCGTCCCGCACGTCAGATACGCGAGCCCGGCGACGTCGCGGTCCGCGCCCCAGCGCACTTCGGCCAGCGCGCACGCCGCCGCATCGTGGTGCACGCGCACCGCACGCCCGAAGTCGGCGCGCAGCCGATCGCCGAGCGGAAACCCGTGCATCCCGGGCAGATGCGGCGCGGAGAGCACGACGCCGCGATGCGCGTCCATCGGACCGCCGATCGCCACGCCGATCGAGCCCGCGTCAACCCCGATCTCCCGCACCGCAGCAGCGATGGAAGCGTAGAGCGCCTCACCGTCGCGCGACTGCGTCGGCCACGCGCGGCGTTCGACGATCGTGCCGTCGGGGGCGCCGAGCACGACGCTCGTCGACGTCCCGCCGACGTTCACCCCGGCGAACAGCGTCGGCTTCAGGTGACCGCGCCGTCGAGAACGGTTCCTTTGATGCGGTAGCACACCCCGCGGAACAGCGCGACGAGCTCGTCATCGTCTCCGCGCGTCACCCGCACGTCGTACACGCCGGTGCGTCCCTTCGACGACTGTTCCTGCGCTTCGGCGACGAGCCGGTCGCCGAGCAGGACGGCGCCGATGAACGAGATCGACGCCTGCAGCGCGACGTTCGGCTCGTTGCGCGAGTTGCAGGCGAATGCGAACGCGGAGTCGGCGAGCGTGAACGTCACGCCGCCATGCGCGATCGCGTGGCCGTTCACCATCGTCTCGGTGATGGTGAGCGAGACGCGCGCCCACCCCGGACGTGCGTCCTCGAGCACCATGCCGAGTGCCTGCGACGCGGCGTCGCGCTCGAGCATCCGCGCTGCGCAGGCCTTCGCGAGCTCGACTTCGCTGCGTTCCCCGACGCTCACGAGAGGGGCGTACGCGTTTCGACGATGCGGAAGCGGTTCGCGACGAACGCCGCGTCCGTGAGCGATGCGTTTCCGGCTGGATTGCCGCCGGTGACGTGATAGTCGCTGAAGGCGGCCGACTGGTTCACCAGCAGCGAACCGGTGAGGTTCACCGCGAGGCTCACCTTCGCGTCGTGTGCCCAGCGCTGCGCCTTCTCGAGCACCGCGGGATCGGTCGAGTGGACGATCGCGGTGATCGCGCCCTTGCTCTTCGCTTCTTCGGTGGCGAGACGCAGCGACTCGTCCGTGTCGGCCGTCTTCACCACGAACGCGATCGGACCGAACGCCTCGCGCGAGAACCGCTCGCGCTCGCTCGCGTCGACCGCCGCGACCAGCGGCGTACGGATCCGCGCGCCGGGGAACTTGGGATGCTCGAGCGCCGCGCTCGGCCGCACCACGCCGGGCTTCGCGTTCTCCTCGTCGATGCGCGCGAGCGTCGCGTCGCTCGCGATCGCGCCGAGGATTTCGACCGCTTTCTCCGGCGCCGCGGTGAACGCGTCGAGCGCCGCGACCAGCGCCCGCACGACGTCGTCGAAGGCGACGTGCTCGCCGCCCGCCGTGATCCCGCCGGCCGGGACGAACAGGTTCTGCGGCGTCGTGCACATCTGTCCGGAATACAACGTCAGCGACATCGCGAGATTGCGCACCATCCCGGCGAGATCGGCGGTCGAGTCGATCACGACGCTGTTGACGCCGGCTTTCTCGGTATACACCAGCGCATCGGCGTTGCGCTCGAGCCAGGTCCCGAACTCGCTCGAGCCGGTGTAGTCGATGAGCGAAATCTCGGGGCGCTGCGCGAGCACTTTCGCGAGCGGCTGCCCCGGCGCGTCGACCGCGAGCACGACCACCTGCGGATCGAAGCCCGCCTCGCGCAGCGTCGCCTGCAGCACTTCGACCGTGATCGCGAGCGGCAGGACGGCGAGCGGATGCGGCTTGACGACGACGGCGTTGCCGGTCACCAGGCTCGCGAAGATCCCCGGATACGCGTTCCAGGTCGGAAACGTCGAACAGCCGATCGTCAGATCGACGCCGCGCGGGACGATGCGGAACGTCTTCTCGATGCGCAGCGGCTCGGGCTTCGCCGGCTTCTCCCAGACGACGTGCGCCGGGATGCGCGACATCTCGTCGTACGCGTAGGCGACGGCTTCGAGCGCGCGGTCCTGCGCGTGCGGGCCGCCCGCCTGAAACGCCATCATGTAGGCTTGGCCGGTCGTGTGCATCACCGCGTGCGCCAGCTCGAACGAGCGCGCGTTGATTCGCGCGAGCGCTTCGAGCGCGACGCCGACGCGCGTCTCGAACGGAGCGGCGCCCCAGGCCTCGCCGGCCTGCGTCGCGGCGGTGACCAGCGCATCCGCGTCAGCCGTCGGATACCGCACGCCCAGCTCGATCCCGTACGGCGAGCGTTCGGTCGCGACGCTGCCTCCGTTCGACGGCTGCTGGAGCGCGAACGGCTTGCCGAGCCGCGCTTCGAACGCGGCCTTCCCCTCCGCCATCGCGCTCTCGCCGTAGGCTCGTGCGCTTTCAGGATACGCGCTGTAGTAGGCGCGGCTGCGGATCGCCTCGCGCGCTCGGTCGAGCGTTTCTCGGTGGCGCTCGAAGAGTTCGGCGCCGGAGGCCAGGGTCGTCGTCATATCAACCGCTTCGGCGCCCCCTCTCGGCGCCCTCGCCGCCGAGCGTGCCCCGGAAGCGTCCGGCCGGCGCCGTAAGCCGCGCGTAAGCGGCGGGCTGTAGCGTCCGTTTGGTGATGCTGTTCTCCCGCCGTTCGGCCATGCCGAGGTCGTACCGTTTCGTCGCCCGCCTCGCCGGACGGTCGCTGCCGCAGGTCGATAAGGCGCTCCGCCTGCGCTGCACGCTAGGCGCGGCCGACCACAGCATCGTCGGGGTCAGCGCGCTCGTGCTCCAGCTCGGTGAAGAGCCGTACTTCGAGCAGTCGATCGAACTCGTGCACGAAGCCGGTCCGGACGAAGCGGGTGTGCCCAAGTACTTCGAACTCGTCGCCTCGATCGCGTCGGCGGAGGCGCCGATGACGCGGCTGACGCTGGCCGGCGAGACCGCGGGCGACCCGTGCGAGTACCGGATCGCGGGGATGATGGATCCGGCGCAGGGCCGCATCGCGCTGCCCGAGATCGTCCTGAGCGGCGCGTAGCGGGCGAAGCCGCGTTCAGCGCGCGAGCGCGTCCGTCAGCGAGGCGCTCGACTCGGCCGAGTACGCCCCGGCCGCCTGCCACACGACCCGTCCCGTCTCGTCGAGCAGGAAGACCGCGAGGTGTCTGTGGTCCGCGATGCCCAGTGCGCCGCAGAACGCATCGACGTCCGTGAACAGCACAATCGTCGAGGCGCGCTGTTCCGGGGCTTTGACCGCCTTGCGCAACGCCGCGAACAGCATCGCGCGCACCACTTTCGGCTTCGGAGAGAGCACCGCGAACAAGCGGCCGCGCAGGTCCGACCGCGACCGCAGCAGCGGGTCGAGAAAGGGAACCCAGCTTTCGACCTCGGCCCGATGCTCGATGCCGAAGCCGGCGAACGCGATCGTCCGCAGCCCGACCAGATCGCCGGCCGCGAACGGCGTTCCGTCGACCGCCTCGCCGGTAACGGCAGGGAAACGTGCGGCGCTCATCTCGAACAGCATACCCGATATGCTTTCGTTGCCGTTCTCCGTCGCCTGGATCGGCGCCGCGATCGCGATCGTGCAGACCGCGCTCCTCGCCTGGAGCCTGCGGCGGAAGTACGCCGCGATCCCCAAACGCGTCCCGCTCGGCCTCCGCTTCGACGGGCGGCCGCGCGCGCTCGCGCCGAAACGCTGGCTGTGGCTCTCGCCCGCGCTCGTGGCGGTGCTGATCGCGATTCTGTGCGCGGAGATGCTGCTCAATCCGCCGCCGGTCGAGACGCATGTGACGCTGCTGTTCGTGTTCTTCGTCATCGCCGAAGTGGCGTGGTTCGTCGGCTGGACGATCGATCGCCAGATCGAGCTCGCCCGCGGCATGACGCATCGGATCGCCCCGACGCGCATGCTGCTGACGCTCCTGCCGGTTCTCGCCACGGTCGCGATCACGCTCGCGCTCGCGCTCACCCAAACGCTGTGACGCGCACGATCGTGACGCTGAGCGGCCGCGTGCAGACGGTCGGCTTTCGCGACGCGGTCCAGCGGATTGCGGGCAGCTACCCCGTCGCGGGAACGGTGCGCAACGTGCGCGACGGCGAGCGGCTGGAAATCGACGTCGAGGGCGACGACGAGGTGGTGCGCGCGTTCCTCGACGACGTCCTCGAACACCCTCCCCGCTACGCCCGCGTCGAACGCATCGACCGCCGCGACGCCGAGCCGCTCGGCCGCCACGGCTTCTCGGTCGCACCAACGTTGCCGCAGTGAGATAATCGTTGTCGCGGTGAGAAATCGTTGTCACCCTGAGCTTGTCGAAGGGCCCTCGTCGCCAATGATGCCTCGCGATACACGTTGAACGCGAGGCACCATGCGTGACGAGGGCCCTTCGACAAGCTCAGGGTGACTAAAAGACCGGGATGATGTCCTCTGGTCCGATGTGGCCGACGTCGACGCCGTCGAGGTCGAGTTCGGGGATCGCGGGGAATTCGATCCCCCACTCGCCGACGATCGCGCGCACGCGTGCTAGCGACGTGCGCCAGTTCTCGGCCTGCTCGTCGAAGGTCAGCACGCCGAGGCCGGCGTCGCGCGCGTGCTGCACGAGCACGCGGTGGTTCGGCAAGAAGTAGTCGGGGATGTCCCAGAACTGATTCGGCGGCTCCCACAAGATCATGCTCAGGAACACGAAGCCCGCGCGCAGCTGCTTCGTGATCATGTGCTTGTACTCGTCGGTGAGACCCGGCCAATCGCGTTCCAGCACCGTCAGACAGATCGCGAGGTGGCGCGCTTCGTCCTGACCGACCTTCTTGAAGATCTCCTTGAAGAGCGGGTGCGTAGCCTTCTTCGACATCCCGAAGAACAGCGTCGAGGAGGCGACCTCGCCCATCATGAACGACGTGAAGAGCACGCTGAGCGGATACTTCGCAAGCGACGCGCTGTAACCGCTCCAATAGCGGCCGCCGTTGTGGTAGAGCCAGCCGATGTTGTTCTGCGCGGCGCGCGCGAGATCGGTCGTCGCGGTGAAGTCCATCGGACCGCCGGGAATCAGCGCCTGAATCGCGCGCTGGCAGACTTCCTCATGGTTCATCTCGTCGTGCGTGATCGAGAAGAAGCACTTGCGGATCGGATCTTCCTGATGCGTCTCGAACGCATGGATCGTCGCCTTGGCGAACACCGCGGGTCCGGAACCGTCGAAGTTCGCCAGCACCGCATACCAGTACATGATCCCGAGGCGCTGCTCTTCGGTGAAGTCCTCCGCACGCAGCGTGTCCCAGGCGAAGTCCGAAGGATTCCAGACGTGCCGCTTCGAGCGCTCGTACAGCTCGGCGAGCTTGGGGGTCTCGACCCGCCACTCCATCGGGAAGATGTTAGGCTGCGGAACCTCGGGATACGGGGTGAAGCCGGCGCTCGGAACGACGAGCTGCGGGTTCGCGTGCGTGGTCATGGCCATGTGCGTCGGGCTCTCCCTACCGAATGGTTGGTCAGGAAGAGTATACCCGCCGAGGCTGGGGACGGCAATGGGTTCTCGCCGCTCTACGCCAGCAATTTTTCCGCTACCCGGCCGAGCAGCTCACTCATGGTGGGGTGGAGGTGCGGCATTTCGGCGATCTCGCGAGCGGTCGCTCCCCGGTCGGTGAGGGCGATCGCCTCGCCGGCGAGGTCGATCGCGTCGTCGATGACCAGGGCGATCCCGACGACCCGGCCGTCTCCGCGCCGGGCCAGCATCTTCACGAAGCCCTCGCTCTCCGCCGAGACGAGGGCCTCGCCGACCTCGCTTGCCGGTAACGTCGCCACGCGCACGTCGATGCCGCGCGCGCGGCAGGCGCGTTCGGTCAGTCCGGCGACCGCGACTTGCGGCTGCGTGTAGAGCGCGTGCGCCTCCCAGCGATCCCACTGCGCGGCGACCGGCTCGCGCGCGAAGGCGTTGCGCGCCGCAAGGCGCCCGGCGTACTCGGCCGTGTGCACCATATTGCGCCGGCCGAGGACGTCGCCCGCCGCGAACACCCGCGGGTTCGAGCGACTGCGCAGCACGTCATCGACGACGATTCCGCGCGCGCGGTCGCCGTCGATCCCGCCGGCAGCGAGGTCGAGGCCGTCGACGTTCGGGCGGCGGTTGGTGGCGATCAGCACCGACTCGCAGCGCGCACCGTGCGCGCCCTGCGGCGTATCGGCGACGATCACCGTCATGTCCCCGTCGCGGAAGACGCGCCGAACGTCGGCAGCCGTCACGACGTCGACGCCGTCGCGCAGCAGCGATGCGCGCACGGCGCTCCCGACGTCGGGATCGTCGGCACGCAGCAGCTCGGGCGCGTCCTGGAACAGCGTCACCCGCGTTCCGAGCCGGGCGAAGAACTGCGCGAACGCGCAGCCGATCGGGCCGCCGCCGAGGATCCCGATGCTGCGCGGCGCCCGGGTCATCTCGAGCACGTCGGCGCTCGTGATCGACGGAACGTCGGCCAATCCGTCGATGCGCGGCAGCACCGTCTTGGCGCCGGTCGCGATGACGAACCGCTCCGCCGCGATGCGCCGCTCGCCGACCACGACCGTATCGGGGGCGACGAACCGCGCGTCGCCGCGCGCCAGCGGATACGATGTCAACTCGTGCACGCGGTCGGCCGCGAAGTAGTCGACCAGGGCCCGCTTGCGCTGGGCGATCGCGGGAAGATCGACGTGGACCGGGCCGGTCTCTACGCCGACGTCGTTCGCCCGCTGGACCTCGCCTTCCGACTGCATTGCCGCGAGCAGCGTCTTCGCCGGCATGCAGCCGCGGAGGATGCACGTTCCGCCGAGTTCGTCCTCGCCCGTGACGAGCACGACGTCGCGCCCTTCGGCCCGCGCTGCCTGGGCCGCGGCAAAACCCGCCGTCCCGGCACCGATCACGCACAGTTCGTGCCGCTCGTCGCGCATCCGCAGAGTGATACCCGTTCTCGCGAGCCATCACCGCCGACGGTTTGGCGAGCGATGGTCGATTATTTTGCTACGGTGCCGTCGATGCTGGGCCGGAGCTGGCCGACGAATTTATCGGTGTTGTGAATGCTGCGCAAGACGGTCACGATCGCATCTCTCGGGAAGCCCGACTCGAGCGTGACCGTATAGCCGGAAAAGACGTCGCCGGTGTCGTCCGCGCCCCAGAAGAGAAAATTCTGGTCGCTCAAGTACAACAGCTCCCGCATGAGTGCCGGGGAGTCCTTCGCTTTGCCGAGGTTGATGTAGCCGCCATGATAGTGCGGGTACACCCGAAAGCCGATCGTGTCGGATTTCGTGACGCTTATGACGATCTCCAAATTGTCGGCGTTCGCGAGGCCGGTACTCATCGTTCCGGTGAAGTTGTACGGATTCTTCGTGCTCCGCCGGAACGCGACGTTGACGTCGGTGCGCTGGCCCGCCGACGCCAGGAGCGTGTCCATCTGCTCGCGCGTCGCGTCACGCGCGGTCGATTGCGCAGCGGCAGGGGACGACACGGCGACCAGCAGCAGCAGGATCGCCGTCCACATGGTGTTCCTCATGCGGCTACATCGGCGGGGCCGCCCACCGCTCCTGCTCTATCCTACGAAATAAGCAGCCTGGCACGCAGCTCGGCATTCTCCTCGCGGAGCCGCTTCGCTTCGGCGGCGTCGAGCGCAACCAGGGCGAACGCGACCTCGCGCGCGACGCGTTCCAGCGCGTGCAGCTCCTCCGGCGAATATGGCTCGGCCCGCGCGGGCAGCGAGACGAGGACGATCCCGGTCAGGGTGCCGCGCACGACCATCGGAAAGGCCACGTCGGCGTCGCGCAGTCCCGGAAATGCCGTGCGCAGGACGGGGTCCCCCGAAGCGCGCAGCCGCAGCACCAGCACGTCGTCCTCGTGGAATCGGCGCGCGCTTTCGAACACCGAACGGAACGTGCGGTCGTCCTCGCGCAGGAGGATGTCGCAGTCGCTCGCGCGCCCGAACGTGCGCAGCGTCCAGCGCGTCGCCTCGAACAGCTTGCGCGGCTCGCCGACGAGGTGGGCTTCGCGCGCGAAGCGCTGCAGTTCGTTCGCGGCGCGGTGGCGCTGCGCGAACAAGACCGCGTCGACGAAGCCGTCGACCCAGGCGTGCAGCGGACGCAGCGAGAGCCCGACCACGACGGCGACCACCATCTCGATGATCTGGCCGCGGACGTGGCCGATCTCGCCCGCCCAGCGTTCGACCGCCCATTCGACGGCGATGAACACCGTGACGACGATCGTCGAGATGGCGCCGTACACCACGGCTCGGTTCACCACGAACCCGATGTCGAACAGCCGCTCGACCAGGATCGCGTAGGCGAGCCCGATCGCCATGATCGCAAGCGACGCCTCGCCGACGATCTGCTCCACCGTCCCGTAGATGCCGAAACTTCCGGTCGTGAGCACGTTGTAGAAGGTCGTGAACTCGCCGATGACGAGCGCGCACCCGACGATGGCGAGCTGCCGGCGGTCCGCGCCGCGGGTGGTCAACAAGCTCACGATCAGCGAGAAGATCGCGTAGAACAGCAGTGCGACATCGATCATCCCGCCCGTCGTGACGCTGTCGATGAACGGCAGCAGCAAACCCGTTGCGCCGAGCAGCACGACGCCGACCGCTTGATACAGCGCCGCGGCGAGGCAGAGCCAAATGCCGATCCGCAAGATGCGACGGCGCAGCGGCGACGAGGATCCCAGCGCGTCGATCAGCACGAGCAGCGCGAGCGTCTGGATCTCGCCGAGCGGTCCTTGCGCGGCAACGTAGGCCGTACGGAACCAGCTCCCGATCTGCGGATCGGACACCGAGACGGAGAAGAATGCGGTGAGCGAGAGGAATGCGGCCAGCGCAAAACCCACGACCGTCGTGCCGCGCAAGAGCAAGATGGCCAGCGCCAGCACGAGCACCGCGACACGAGTGAGGTCCCAGAGGCGGCCGACAACCGACGACGTTACGTTGTGGGGAAGCAGCGTGACGATCCCGCCGTCGTCAGCGCGAACGCGCAGCGGCGCTCCGGGCGTTTGAGCACCGAGCCGCGCTCCTGGGCGCCCTTCGACCAACGTCACGCGCTCGCCGACGTGCAAGCCGCTGGTCGAGTCTTGCACGCGCCGAACCGTAAAGGTGTCGCGTTGGCCGATGACCGCGGTAAGCTCGGCACCGTACACCGCGACGTGATGGCCGAGGAACAGATCGACAAGCGAGACGGCCAGCATGGCGCCGATGACGAGGCCGAGGAGAAACCGCGCGAACCCCACTCGCATCAACCCTGCTTCGCGCGCCGTAGCGACGGGACCGCTACTGCGGGCGCACGATCCCGTCGAACCCGATCGCAACGATCGCGCGAACGACCGCTCCCTCCGCGATCGAGGAACCGTGCCGGTACCACTCGACGACCGAGTTCGACATCCCGAAGATCAACCGCGCGATCAGCCGCGCATCGAGGTCGGTCCGCACCGCGCCGCTCCGCTGCGCCTCAGCGATCAGATCGGAGAAGGTCCGGTCGAACGAGCGTCGCCGCTCGAGCGCCGCGCGCTCGCTCTTGGAGCTGCCGCGGACGCGCACGAGCACGGTCAATTCCGGCAGCATCTGCAGCGTGATCTCGGCGACCCGGCCAGTGATGTGCCGCAGCCGGGAGAGCGCGCCGCCCTCGAGCGCCTGCGGTTCGTCGAGGACCGCGAAGAGCGCGTCGAGGGCGCGGGTCAGCCCGCGATCGAGCAGCGCTTCCTTCCCGCTGACGTGATGATAGATCGACGCCTTCGTGATTCCGGCCGCACGCGCGACGTCGTCCATCGACGCACCGTCGTACCCGCGCTCGGCGAAGACGCGCAACGCGACGTCGGTGAGCGTGTCGATGTCGTACGGCTTGCGCGCCTCGCCGCTCACGGCGATGGAACGCCGACCGTCACGAAGCCCTCGCCAAGTACCGTGTCGATGTCGCGATAGGCGGCGGTGACGTCGGGGACGAGCGCGCGCAGCGCTTCGCGATGCTGCTCGAACGGCGGCTGCAGCGCTCCGCCGATCGTCCCGGCCATACCGCCGAGCCGTTCGCGGATGCGGTTGGGCATTCCGATCGAGTCTTCGTCGTATTTCGCGTTCGAGGTCAGCTCGTCGCGCAGTGCGACGAGGCGCGCCCGCTCGTCCGGCGAGGCCTTCTTCATCCGCGCGTCGATCGCGTTGAGCGCGCGGTCGACCCCGTCGTACCAGCGGAACACTGTCGCCAAGAACGCGTGGCGCGCAGCGCGCTCGTCGGCAGTCCAAGTGACCTGCGGGTCGTCCGTCAGCCGGAACGTCTGCTCGGCGACGTACTGGTCGACGTGCAAGCGCGCCGTGTACGTGCCGGGCAACGCCTCGGCGCCGGTGAGCGGGCCCGCGTTCGGAAGGCTCGTGCCGTTCCAGCGCGTCGGACCGTCCTCGTTTCCGTCCCACACGATGCGGTTGATCCCGGCCTCGTTGGTGACGAAGAATTTCTTCCCCTCATCGGTTCGGTACGAGCCGCGCAGCGTGCGCACGGCTTTCCCCTGCGCGTCGAGGATCTCGATCCACGGCCGCGCCTTGGCCTTCGTCTTCTGATAGAAGGTCAGGACTGCGCCGCTCGGCGCGTTCGGCCCGACGTAGAAGTTCGCCGGCAGCGCGTTGCCGTCGCCGCCCTCGATCGACGGCCAGGCGGACCATACCGTCGCCTCGCGCACCGGAAAGAACAGCGTTCCCGCGGCGCGCGCGGCGGCGAGCTGCTGCAGTGGCGCGGCATCGTCGAGGACGTAGAACCCGCGGCCGTGGGTTGCGAGCAGCAGGTCGTTCGTGACGGGGTGAACGTGGACGTCGTAGACCGCGACGCGCGGCAGGTTGGAGTGGACCCGCTCCCAGCGCGCGCCACGATCGGCCGAGATCCATAACCCGTTCTCGGTCCCGGCGTACAGCAGCGTTTGCACGTGCGGGTCTTGGCGCAGGACGCGCACCGGCGCGTCGAGCGGCAAGTTCGCGGCGATCGAACGCCAGGTGGCGCCGAAGTCGTCGGTGACGTACGCGTACGGCCGCCGGTCGCCCAGATCGTGACGATCGAGGATCGCGAACGCCGTCCCGACGGCATACGGGCTCGCCTCGATCGTCTCGACGCGGCCGTAGCGCGGCCATCCCTTGGGCGTCACGTTCACCCAGTGCGCGCCCTCGTCGCGCGTGAGGTGCACGAGACCGTCGTCTGTTCCGACCCAGATCGTTGCGGCATCCTTCGGCGACGGCGCGATCGCGAGCGTCGTGTCGTACGTCTCGGCACCCGAGACGTCGAGCGACACCGGGCCGCCCGAGGCGCGCTGGTGCTCCTTTTCGTTGCGGGTGAGATCCGGGCTGATCGGGCTCCAATGGCGGCCGCGATCGGTCGTCTTGAACACGACGTTGCCGCCGAAGTACGCGACGTGCCCGTCCTGCGGCGAGAATGCGAGCGGCGCGTTCCAATTGAAGCGGTACGGCATCTGTGCGAGCGACTGCAGCGAGGTGAACGCGTCGCGCGGATACGGCGAGACGTCGACGCTGTGGTGCGCCTTGGTATCGTAGATTCCCAGCACGCCGTCCTGCGTGTTGGTCCAGATCAGCGAGGAATCGAGCGGATCGGGGATCGCGTACATCCCGTCGCCGCCGGCGATCGCAAACCAGTCGCGATCGATCAGGCCGATTCCGTTGCGCGAGGTCACCGGCGCGCACCAGGAGCTGTTGTCCTGCAGGCCGCCGCACAGCGTGTACGGTTTGCCGTTGTCGAAGCCGACGTGGTAGATCTGCGCGAGCGGGAGCGTGTTGGCGAACGACCAGCCCTCACCGCGGTTGCGGCTGAGGATCACGCCGCCGTCGTTTCCTTCGATGAGGCGGCGTCCGTCGGCCGACCACCAGAGCGCATGGTTGTCGGGGTGCATCGAGGGAACAAGATGCTTCCAAGTCGAGCCGCCGTCTTTCGAGATGGTCAGATACATCGAGACGGAGATGACGCGATTGCGATTCTGCGGATCGACGGCGAGATGACTGAAATAGAACGGGCGCTGTTCCGGCCGCGTGTCGTCGGAGGTCTTGCGCCAGGTGTCGCCGCCATCGTCGGAACGCCAGACCGTTCCCTGGCGTGACTGCACGACCGCGTACACGCGCCGTCCGTCGCTCGGCGCGACGGCGACGCCGATGCGCCCCAGCATGTCGGTCGGGAACCCGTGTCCCTGCACTTTCGTCCACGTGACGCCGCCGTCGCGCGAGCGGTACAAGCCGTCGGCCGGGCCGCCGCTCGTCGCGATCCACGGCTGCCGGCGGAATTGCCAGATCGACGCGAACACGAGGCGCGGGTTGTGCGGGTTCCAGGCGAGATCGGCGGCGCCGCTCGCCGGGCCGACGTAGAGCGTGTGCGCCCAGGTCTTGCCGCCGTCGACGGTGCGATAGACGCCGCGCGCCGGGCTGTCTTTCCACGGGTCGCCGAGCGCCGCGACGATCGCGCGCCGCGGGTCGCGCGGGTCGACCAGGATCTTCGCGATCTGCGAGGTGTCGGTGAGACCGGCGTGCGTCCAATGCTTCGCGCCGTCCCGCGAGACCCACACGCCGTCGCCGAACGAAGCGTCGTTGCGCGGGTTCGCTTCGCCCGTCCCGGCCCACACGACGTTGGGCGCGCTCGGCGCGACCGCGAGCGCCCCGATCGCGCCGAACGGCGGCCCCTCCCATGTGGACGTGAACGAGACGCCGCCGTCGGTCGACTTGAAGACGCCGCCGCCGGCACCGCCGACGTAGTACAGCGCCGGATCGGCGTCGCTCCCCGCAACGGCCGTCACGCGGCCGCCTGAGGCGGCCGGGCCGATCGCCCGGAACTTGAGTCCGGCCGTGTCGGGGGCGGGCGTCGCCGTGGGGTGCGGCTCGGCGGCACGCGTGGGTGCGGCGACGGCAGGGCAGAACGAAATGGAGAGCCCCGCCGCCAAAAAGGCCGCGGCAGCAAGAAGACGGCTGGTACGCATCGCTACCATGCTTGGCGAGAAGGGAAGACGCTCCCCCGCCCAAACGTTTGGTAGGGAGCAATCAGGCGGCGCGGAGAACGGTCGGAGGCGATGGCGATGTCGAGCACGGCAACCACCCGGACGGGAAGTTCGACCCCGGCGACGCTCACCCGCGCGCAGCTGCGCACGCTGCTGCACGACATGCTGACCCAGCGCGCCGTCGACACGCGCGGCTTTCAGCTCAACCGCCAAGGGAAGATCGGGATCGCGATGGGCTCGGAAGGGCACGAAGCGGTCCAAGCCGGCACGGGCCTTGCATTCCAGCGCGGCCGCGATCTGCTCTATCCGTATTATCGCAACACGGGACTGATTCTGGCGTGCGGCTTTCCGCTCGACGATCTGTTCCGCTCGCAGCTGGCGCGAGCCAAAGACACGACGGGCGGCCGATCGATCATCAATCACGTCACGGCGCGCAAGCTGGGCATCGCGTCGATCTCGTCGATCATCGCGGCGCAATGCACGCACGCGGTCGGCGCCGCGTGGTCGATCAAACGCAGCGGTGCGAAGGACCGCGTCGTCTTCTGTCAGTTCGGCGAAGGTGCGACCTCGCAAGGCGAGTGGCACGAAGCGATGAACTTCGCCGCCGTCCACGCGCTGCCGGTCGTATTCCTGTGCGAGAACAACAAATGGGCGATCTCGACGCCCATCTCGAAACAGATGCGCGTCCCGAACATCGCGGCGCACGCGGAGGGCTACGCCGTACACGCCATCACCGCCGACGGATTCGATCCGGTCGCGGTGTACGCCGCGGTGAGCGAAGCGCGCGAGCGCGCCGCGTCAGGCGCGGGGCCCGTGCTCGTCGAGTCGCACTGCTACCGCTTCCTCTCGCACACGACCGACGACGACGACCGCACCTATCGCACGCGCGACGAAGTCGCCGAACAGCGATCGAACGATCCCGTCCCGCGCTTCGAGAAGTACGCGCTCGAACACGACGTCGTGACGCCCGACGAACTCAAAGCGCTCAAACGCGAGATCGCCGAGACGGTGAACCACGCCACCGACAGCGTCGAAGCCGAACCCTATCCCGACGCCGCATCCCTCCACGGCAACACCTACGCGGGCCCGGACGACGCCTGGATCTAACGTCGTCAGCCTGAGCGAAGTCGAAGGCTGACGACGTCATCGCGGCGGCCGCAGTTGGGGGTTGCGCTTCGACTCCGCTCAGCGCAACACGAAGGTCCCTCGACAAGCTCGGGATGACATTAGGACGGGCGGCGTACCGCGATCGAGCCGTTGGTGGTGGAGAGCGTGAGATGCGCGGCTCCGTCGCCGAGCGTGCCGCGGGCGCTGGCGCCCGGACCGTATTGCGGGCGGGCGACGGTAAGACCGGCCGCGTCGATTTCGCCGGTCAACGTGTTGGCTTGCACGTCGACGCCGCTCCCCGGCGGCAGCGAGATCGTAATCGGCCCGTTCACGGTCTTCGCTTCGAGTGAACCGCTCGGACGATTGAGCAGGCGCAGCTCGATCGAGCCGTTCACCGTCGTGAGGGTGTGCGCGTCGCGGCCGGTGGCGCGGATGCGGCCGTTTACGGTTGACGCATCGATCGTGCCTTCGGTCCGCGCATCGATGGAGCCGTTGACGGTCCCCGCGTCGAGCGCGACACCGGTCGGCAGCGTCACGTCGAAATCCACCTTCGTGTCGTTGTCGGTACTGCCGCGGCGCGGCTGAACGCTGCACCCGTCGCCGGCGTTCGGCGGATAGCGCACGCACACGACCAAACCGGTCGCGGTGTCCTCGACGTGGATCGCGACGGCGTTGGGATCGCCCCGCTCGGCGGTCTTCGTCGCACGGACCGTCAACCGGGTGCCGCTCCGGACGCGCACGCTGCCGTTGATGTCGCGGATCGCCAGCGTGCGTCCGGCGGCGAGCTTGCCGTCGTAGACGAACGGCGTTCCGGCAAGCGCTAAAACTAAAAACATAGTTGCACGATACGGCGTTTCCGCCCGCCTGTCAAGCGGACGGCGTCTTCGTCTCCGAATGGCCGCGCTCGGTGTAGAGGCGCATCTCGGCGATGTCGCGCGGGAACAGCACGCCCAGCGTCCAGTCCAGCAGCACGCGAAAGCGCCGGTCCGCTCCGGGCAGCCGCGCGAGATAGTACGTGCGCCATAACACCCACGCCGGAAAGCCGGTCAGCACGAAGCCGCCCGGCATCAGCGCGACGCCGCGCCGCGCGCCGAGGGACGCCATGGTACCCATCGACGTGTAGTGAAACGGTTTGGTCGGCTCGTTGCGCAGCGTCGCAATCAGGTTGTCGGCGAGCGCGGGCCCTTCGCGAATCGCGTGCTGAGCGGTCGCGGGATACCACGCGTTCTTGTCGGCCAAATCCGCGGCGTGCTTCATCGGCACCCACGCGCAGTCGCCGAGCGCCCACACGCCCTCGCGTCCGACGACCGACATGTCGGGGTGCACCACGAGCCCGCCGTTGCGCGCGTGTTCGATCTCGGGCAGGTCCTTGAGGACAGGGCTCGGCCGCACGCCGGCGCTCCACACGATGGTCGCGGACGGAATCACGTTGCCCGATTGGAGCGCGATGCCGCGCTCGTCGATGCGCGTCACGCCGTCGCCGATCACCAGCTCAACGTTGCGCCGGCGCAAATTGCGCGTCGTGTACTCGCCCATCTGCGGCGGCAGGTCCGGCAGCAATGCACGGCCGGCCTCGATCACGACCATCCGCACGTCGGCCAAGCGCAACGGGCGGTAGAACGGCACGATCGATCGGAACAGGTCGACGAGTTCGCCCGCGACTTCGCACCCCGTGTACCCGCCGCCGACGACCGCGAACGTCAGCAGGCGGTCGCGGTCGGGACCGGGCTTCGACACGACCGCCTGCTCGAGCGCCGCGATGATGCGGTTGCGCAGCGTCTCGGCGTCCTCGATCGTCTTGAGCGGCAGGGTGTGCTCCGTGACGCCCGGGATGCCGAACGTCGAGGTCACGCTGCCGAGCGCGAGCACGAGCTGGTCGTACGGCAGCGTCACGATGTCGCCGGTGATCGGATGCTGTGCGTCGACCTCGCGCAGGTCGAGGTCGATGCGCACGATCTCACCGAGCATGAACGTCGTGTGCCGCAGCTGCGCTCGCACCGGCGTCACGATGTGGCGCGTTTCGATGCCGCCGGAACTGACCTCGGGCAGCATCGGCGTGAACAGCGTGAAATTGTCGCGGCTGACGATCGTCACGTCGGCCTCGCCGGGCCGCAAGCGGCGTTCCAATCGCCGCGCGGCCGCGACGCCGGCGAACCCTCCGCCCAGGATCACGATCCGCGGCTTGCTCACCTGAGCCGGGTTCGACAACCTGCCGGCGATACCGGCCCTCGCACCCTTCAGCGCGGACGCCCCGTCCACGGCGTCAGCCACGGATGCCACGTCATGAGCACGACGACGAGGACCGCGCCGATCAGCGCAGTCCACAACAGGAGGCGCACGAGGCGCGTCATTCGGCCGCGCTGCGGATCGCGCCGGCCTGGGCGACGATCTCCGCAACCCGCGCCGCATAGCGTCCGGCTTTGCCGACGTCGCCCGGCATGCGCTCGCCGTGCCGGGTCGCGACGTACCAGGCGAGCGTCGCGGCATGACGCAGCAGCGCGTCCGGCAGGGTCGCGCGCTCCGTCGCGCTCAGCGGCGCTTCGTCGGCGTACGCCGCGACCAGCGGAGCGACGCGCGCGACGTCGAGCGCGGCATCATCATCGGAGCGCGCGAACTCGTCGATCAGCGCGCCGACGTCGTAGATCCGTTCGGTTTCGTGGACGAAGTCGAAATCGATCAAGCCGCGCACGACGCCCGGTTCGCCGCCGACGACGTTACCCGGGTTCGGATCGCCGTGCACGATCACGCACGGCAACTCCGCCGCGTGCGGCGCGACCCGCGCCGCGGCGGCGGTCGTCGCGGTGACGAGCGAGGTCCAGTCCACTTTGCGCGCGACCAGCGGATCCGCGGCGTTCCGCAGGAAGCGTTCGCGCAGCCACGGGAGCGTGCCGAGAAAGCGCGCGGTCCGCAGCCCGGAGGCGACGTGCATGTCGCGCACCGCGCGGTGGAAACGCGCGAGAACGCGCGCTGCGGCACACGCCGTCGCCAGATCGCGCCGCTCCGTCTCTCCCGCGACGTACGGTGAGACGGACGCGAGGCCGCCGCCCGCGGGTACGACGATCGTCTCACCGCCCGCGTCGCGCAGCGGCGCGACGATCTCGTCCATCCCTCCGGCGGCGTGCGCGATCACGGCGTGCTCGAAGGCGATCGCGCCGCGGCTCACGTGGAGCCGCCCGTACCGCCGCGCGACGTAGCTGCCGCCCACCACGTCGATCCGAACGTTCTCGTTGGAATACCCGCCGGCCAGCGGGGTCGCCGCGGCGCCGCGGACGTCGAGGCCGAAGTGCGCCGCGAGCGTCAACGCATCGTCCTCGGTCACGGGCCGATCCTCCGGCGACGTTCGCGGAGGGAGCCGCCTCGACCGAGAAGGACCCCTCGATGCACGATCACGACCCGCACGAGCCGCTCTCGAACGCACCGGCGGAACGACCGAGCCCTGGGCGTCGCGCCAGGACCGCGGGCGGCGTGCTCGTCGGCCTCGGGCTGCTGCTCGTGAAGTTCAAGACGGCGCTACTGCTGCTGCTGAACTTGAAGTGGCTCTTCCTCGGGTCCAAGTTGCTCCTGAGCTTCGGATCGATGTTCTTCTCGGTGCTGCTGTACGCGGCGCTGTTCGGCGGCTGGAAGATCGCGATCGTCTTCGTGCTGATGATCCTCGTGCACGAGCTCGGGCACTATCTGACCTGGCGCAATTTCGGCGTCCAGGTGAACCTGCCGATGTTCATCCCGGGTCTTGGCGCGTTCGTCTCCAGCCATGGCGGAACCCCGGCGCAGAACTTGGCGGCGGCGATCGCGGGACCGCTGTTCGGCATCGCGGCCGCCACGGCGTGCTGGCTGTACGGTCTGCAGACGGGCCAGCACTTCTGGATCGCCTGCGCGTATATCGGATTCTTCATCAACTTCTTCAACCTCATGCCGATCCCGATGCTCGACGGCGGCGCGATCGCCGGGGCGCTCGACGCGCGGCTATGGTTTCTGGGCATCCCGATCTTCCTCGCGTACATGTTCTTCGTCGGGGTCTCGCCGTTCGGCGTGATCATCTTGGTGCTGATCGCGTTCAACGCCGTTCCCCGCTGGATCGCGCTGTGGCGCGGCCAAATCGATCCGCGCGGCGTGCAGCTGACCGGCTTCCAGCGCACGATCGGCGGCCTCGCGTATCTCGGGCTGATCCTGCTGGGCATCGCCGGCGCAGCGGCGACCAACGTGGCCCAGCGCGGGTGAGCGACGACGATCGCGCGCCGGATTTCGCGATGCAGCGCGCCGTCGAGATCCTCGCGAAAGTGCACGAAGCGAACCGCGCCCGACGAGGGGTCCCGCCTGCGCCGCTCGACCGGCCGGTCGTGCTCTCGAACGAACGGCTCGTCTTCGAACTCGGCACGACGACCCGGACCGACGTCGAGCGCGCCTTCGGCGTCGCGTTCTCGTACCCGATGCGCGGCTGGCACACGTACGCGTCGCGTGAGAACGGCGGCCGCTATTTCCTGAGCCTCTTCTATCGCGACGCCCTCTTGATCGCGCTCGAGTACTACGTCCCGAAAGTCGACCGCGCACCGGGACTCGCGGCGCGCGACTACGGCCCGTTTCGTCTCTCGCCCGGCGACGTCGCGCTCACCGCCTCGACCAGCGGTCTCGATGCGCGCTACACGACCGCGGTGGGCGGACCGGCGCCGGTCGTGTATGCGGAAGCGTACGAAGCGCGCTTCCCCGGCGGCGTCGCCTACGTGATGGGGAATGACGGCCGCATCGAACGTCTCGGGCTCTACGCTGCCGCGTAGGCTCGGCTTCGCCGGCGCGCTGATCGCGATCGCGCTCGCGTTCACGCTGTTCCGGCCGCCGCCGACGCAAGGCCCGTTCGCGCGCGACTTCGAGGCGTACTACGCGGCCGGCGCGACGTGGAATGCCGGCGGTGATCCGTGGTCGCGCGCGATCTGGCAGGTGGAACGCACGATCCGCGGCGTCGATCCCTCGCGCGACGAACTGCTGCCGTACGTTGGCCCCGCCGCCGCGCTGCCGCTGTTCGGCGCGCTGGCGCGTCTGCCGCACGCGCTCGCCGTGCGCTGGTGGACGGCGCTGACGATCCTCGCGCTCGCCGCGCTGGTCGCCGCTTCGCTGGCGCTGGCCGGCGTGCGACGCGGCTGGCCGCTCTTGGGCGGCGCGCTCTTCGCGCTGGCCTCCGGACCGGCGACGAGCGCGATCGGCCTCGGACAGGCCGCGCTGATCGCGGCAGCCGGGATCGCGTGCGCGCTGGTCGCCTTCGAGCGCGGCTCGGTCGCCGCCGGTGCGCTGGGAACGCTGCTTGCCGGATTGCAGCCGAACCTCGCGCTGACCCTCGTCGCGCGGATGCGCGATCGCACCGCTTGGATCTCCGCGATAGCGGGGGCAGCAGTGTTCGGGCTGCTCACGCTTGCGGCCGGCGGCGGCATCGCCGGCTTGACCGCATACCTGCACCGCCTGGGCGAACACGGGCGCGCCGAAGCCTTCGTCGCGATCCAGCACACGCCGGCGGCGATCCTGTGGTCGCTCGGCGTCGCGCCGCAGCTCGCCTCCGCGCTCGGGATCGCGATCGCGGTGGCGACGGTGGCCGCCGTCGCGGTCGCAACGGTGCGCCTACGGCTCGACGCGGTGAACGGCGCGCTGCTGGCGATGGCGGCGCTGCCCTTGGCCGTCCCGTTCTTCCACGAACACGATTTCTTGATCGAGGTGATTCCGCTGCTCGTCCTCGCGGCGCGCACCGGCGGCACAGTGCGCGCGTGCGCCGGGATCGCCGCGGGGCTCGTCCTCGTCGACTGGTTCGGCCTCGCGCAACGCGGCCTGGCGCAGGCGCAGATCCTCACGATGGGAGTCGCGATCGCCTGCGCGTTCGCGGCGCTCGGCCCCGGCGCGCGGATGCGGCGCGCCGACCTCGCGCCGTTCGCCACGCTCGCGCTCGCCGCGTGCGTGACCATCCCGCTCGCGCACGCGGCCCCCGCACCGATCTGGCCTGACGACCTTCCCGCCGGATACCGCGCGCCCGCCGCCGCCGACGCGAGCGCCGTCTGGGCGGACGAGCAGCGCGCCGCGGGCCTCGGCGCGCGAGAGCCCGCGTGGGGAGCGCTTCGCGCGCTCCCGCTCGCGGGCTGCATCGTCCTGGGCGCCGCGATCGCTCTGGCCGGACGCCGCAACGCTGCCGCCTCTTAACTAGATGTCGGCGTTGACCAATGACTCGAACGGCGTGACGACGTTCGGGTGCCAGTTGGTGAGATCGCTGTTGTACGCGTGTATGTCGTCGCGGATGTACAGGACGATGTACGGGACGAGCTCGTTGATGCGCTCGTCGAGCTTCGCGACGACCTTCTTGCGATCGGGCTCGTCGTAGGCCGCGTTCTCGTCTTCCAGCAGGCTTTGGATGGCCTTGTCGCACAAGCGCGTCACGTTTTGTCCCTTGGGCGGGATGCCGTCGCAGTTGTTCTGCGGCG